>JASLEM010000272.1 GCA_030151165.1 Burkholderiaceae bacterium | reverse complement strand
GCGTCGAGCGCGTTGTCGACCAGTTCGCGCACCACGGAGGCCGGCCGCTCGACCACCTCGCCCGCGGCGATCTGGCTGACCAGTTCGTCCGGAAGTTCACGGATCGTTCGGCGCTCTGTGGGCGCGGCTTGGAGACTCATCCCCGTATTGTAAGAAGCCCCACCGATAATCGCCGCCCATGGACTCCTTGATCCCCTTGTTTCAGCATCTTCTTCACGCCGACCAGACCATCGGACCCTTCGTCGCCGCCCACGGCCCCTGGGTCTACGCGATCCTCTTTGCCGTCATCTTCATCGAGACCGGGGTGGTCGTGATGCCGTTCCTGCCGGGCGATTCGCTGCTGTTCGTCGTCGGCGCCACGGCGGCGACCGGCGTCGTGGACATCACGATGGCCCTGGGCGTCATGTTCGCCGCCGCGGTCATCGGCAACCAGACCAACTACACGATCGGCCGCTTCATCGGCCCGCGCGTCTTCCATTGGGAGAACTCGCGCTGGTTCAACAAGGAAGGCTTCGACAAGTCGCACGCGTTCTTCGAGAAGTACGGCGGCGTCGCGCTGATCGCCGGCCGTTTCATGCCCTTCGTGCGCACCTTCGCGCCGTTCGTGGCGGGCGTCACGCTGATGACGCGGCGCCGCTTCACGATCTTCGACGTCACCGGCGCCGCGCTGTGGATCGCCTCGGTGACGCTGCTGGGCTACGCCATCGGCAACCTGCCGTGGGTCAAGTCGCACCTGCAGTGGATCTTCCTGTCGATGATCATCATCCCGGGCGTGCTGGCGCTGGTCGGCATCCTGCGCAAGAAGACGCAGCCAGCGGCCTGATGGACGTCGCCCGCGCGTTCCGGTGGCTCGCGCTCGTGGCGACTCTCCTGGTCGCGCGGAGCGCCCTCGCGGCCACGCCGGCGAGCATCGACGATTTCGTCGGCGCCTGGACGCGGGTGTGGCCGGCCAGCGACTGCGCGGTGACCGTCGAGATCCGCGCCGACGGCACGATGACGACGCTGGACGGCACGCGTCGTATCGATGCGAAGCTGGAAGTGCAGGGTGGCCCGGACGACCAGGGCTTCGTGGCGGTCGCGCGGCACGAGACGCACGACAACGCGGGCGCCGGCTGTCCGCGCGAGCCCGGGTCGACGCGCGACGCCTCGCCGGCGCGCGCCCTCGAGGCGATCCTGCCGTTCGCCCATGGCGGCTCCATGGCGTTCTGCCGCCTTGCCAACCTGGGCGGCTGCGACGACTGGTACGAGCGCGTGGGGCCTGTCCCGCGGCGCCTCGCCGGGCCGTCACGCCGCGACCTCGCGGGCGCGGTGGAGCGCCAGTTCTATGCGCTGATCCCGCAGGACCGCGCGACGTTCGAACTGGTGCTCGCCAGCACCGGCGAGGCGACGTCGTTCACCGATGTCCACGCACCGAGCGGATCGCAGACGCTCGCCTGCGACCACTCGGCGCGCTTCATGGTCGTCGGACACGGCGCGACGGCGTGGAATTTCATGATCTCGTCCTGTCCGGACGCCGCCTCGATCGAGAGGCTGATGAGCAAGCTGATCGCGGACATGCCGGCCGGCTATTCTTCGATGCCGGCCGAGACGCGCCGCCACTACGGCCTCGATCCGCTGGATCGCCGGCGGCCGGACGGTTCGCGAACGCTCTACGCGAGCGTCGAGGTGCACGGCGTCGACGCGGCCGTCCTCGTCCACTGGGCCGCGCACGTGGATGCGCGCCGCCAACGCGCGATCCTGGTGATGGGCGTCGACACGGAGACGCTCGCGGGCACGCCGCCCCAGTTCGCCGCGAATCCGCTGTACCAGGATCCCGCGGCGATCATGCAGGCGCTGGTCGAGCGGCTGGCAAGCGACCCGGACGCCGCGCGTTGAAGTGTGGTCAGTCGCGCCAGCGATTGATCACCAGGCCGTCGAGGTAGGCCTGCGCCTGCGGGTCGTCGGCCATGGGCGTGTCGTTGCCGGCGGGGTGGCCGTTGCAGGTCATGCGATCGACCCAGTACAGCAAGGCCTTCTGCCGGACCTCGTGATCGCGCTGGGTCAAGCCGAGGTACGAGGCGAGTCCGGTGTCGCAGTTGGCCAGGCCGCGCGCGATGTAGTCGTCGCGACGCGCCAGCCACTCCGCGGTCGGCGGCGTCGTGTCCTTGGCGTCGAGATCGGCCAGCGCGCCATTGCCGCTCGGCCCTTCCTGGATGAAATCGGACGCTGCATCCTTCACGCCGGCACGGGCCGCCTTCTCGAGCAGCGCCAGGCGGCCCTGCACCTGGTCGGAGCGCAGGTCGCCGCAGACCGCGGGCGCGGCAATGGCGGGGTCGTCGGGCGACAGCGTGGGGTCGTGCGCGCGACGGCGCGCGAGGAGGCAGCGGAAGACGACGGTGTAGGCCTGCATCGCATCGCCCGGTTTTCCGGTGCGGGCCCAGGCGTCGACCTGCGCCGCGAGGCTGGTGGGTGCCGACGCGGTCGACGCTGCCGGCGTGGCGAGCCTGGTCGGCGGGGCGATGGCCGCGGTGCGCACGACGTCGACGGTGGACGCGGGCGGGGCGGCGGGTGCGGCCGCGGGCGCCTGCGTGCTGGCCGCCGCTGTCGGCGCGCGCAGCGTCCACAGCATGGCGGCCGTCAGCAGCGCGACAAGGGCGACGGCGATGGAAAGCGGGCGGCGTGAGGGCATCGCCGCATGTTAGGAGCGCCTCGGCACGCGTTCGTGGGGGGCTGTCGGCGAGCTGACGGTCAGGGGCACATCGCCCCGAGCGTCGCGCCGGCCTGCACCAGCGAGAAGCCGTTGTACTCCGAGTTCTCGTGCGTGAACCGATAGGCGACCACGCCGTTGGGCAGCAGCGCCACCACGTTGGCGCCGGCGCCGCTCATGTACGGCACGCGGGCCGTGCAGCCCTTGCCGTCGTTCCAGGCGTCCGACCAGAACGACATCAGGTAGCGGTAGTCGCCGTCCGGCGTGTCCCAGCCGGCCGCGCCGCGCAGGCCCTGGTCGGCGGTGCGATAGAGCGCCTTGGCGGTGAGCGCCGCGCTCAGCAACTGCTGGCCGTGCCACGCGCCGCCGGCCTGGAACAGCAGCGCGATCTTGGCGGCGTCGTGGTCGCCGCATTGGATGTTTCTCGGCGAGGCGCCGGCGTCAACGCTTCAGGGCCGCGCGACGTCGCAGACCCGCGGCTCGCCGATGTCGTCGCCCCGCATGACCTTGCGAGCCCACGCCGCGAAGCAGGGCGTCAGCTCGTAGGCGTCTTCCGGGGCGCCCTTGCGCGCGTCGATGCGCCAGTAGGCCGTGTCGCTGCCGCGGTGCGCGAGTTCGAGCCGGGCCTCGCAGAAGCGCGAATGCCCCCAGGGGTAGCCGTCCAGCAGGGCGCGATTGCGTGCCGTGTCGAGCGCGGCCATGTGGTCGACCAGCGCCACCTCGCGCGGGCGGAGGCGCACCAGCGGCGCGAGCGCCTCGGAACTTGCGGCCGCCTCGTAGGCACGACGCACGTCCGCCAGCACGCGGGCGTCGTCGCAGCGCGGCGGCTCGACGTCGGCCGCCGGCGCGCTGGCGGCCGGAGCATCCGCGGCGACAGCGGCGACCGACGCGGCCAAGGACGCCGCGAGCACGGCGATTTGGAGCGCAGGAACCAAGCTCAGACGTCCCGATGCCGCGAGATCGGCGGGTTCTTCGCGAAGTAGCGGTCGATGCCCGTGAACAGCGCCTCGACCAGCTGCTTGCGGTAGTCGGGATCGCGCAGCTTGTCCTCTTCCTGCGGGTTGGAGATGAACGCGGTCTCGACGAGGATGGACGGGATGGCCGGCGCCTTGAGCACCGCGAAGCTGGCCTGTTCGACCTGGCCGCGGTGCAGCTTGCCGATCTTGCCCATGCGCGTGAGCACCTCGCCGCCCACGCGCAGGCTGTCCTTGATCTGCGCAGTGGTGCTCATGTCGAGCAGGGCGCGCATCACCTGGGCGTCCTTGACCTTCACGCTGACGCCGCCCACCGAGTCGGACGCGTTCTCGCGGTTGGCCATCCAGCGCGCGGCCGCGCTCGACGCGCCGCCCTGGCTCAGCGCGAACACCGAGGCGCCGCGCGCGTCGGGCGTGAAGAAC
>JASLEM010000186.1 GCA_030151165.1 Burkholderiaceae bacterium | reverse complement strand
GACTGCCCGACCTGCCTGCTGGCCGCGGCGCTCGGCGGCGCGGCCAGCAGGCAGGTCGGGCAGTCGTGCCCGCCGGCGGCGTGCGCGTCGTGGCCGTCCTGGCCCGTCGATGCCGATGCCGCGGTCGCCAGCGCGTGCGACAGCGCATGGCACGCCGCGATCGTCTGCGCGCCGCTCAACATCAACGCGAGGCCCAGCGCCACGCCCAGCACCCACGAGACGGGGTGCCGCGCGAACCAGCGGCGGAGGGTGTGCGGGGACATGGGAACGGCGTCGGGCGAAACGCTGAGCTTAACGCACCACGCCGACGCTCCCGATGGCTTTCAGGCCGGAAAACCCGGCGCTCGTCGCATCCCGCGCCGAACGCCGCCAGCCCGCCTTATTGCTCCACGAACGCCCGCTCGATCACGAAATCGCCGGGCGTCGTCGTGTTGCCTTCCTTGAACCCGCGCACTTCCATCATGTGCTTCAGGTCGCGCAGCATCTCGGGGCTGCCGCAGATCATCACGCGGTCCTCGGCGGGGTTCAGCAGCGGGATGCCCAGGTCGGCGGCGATCTTGCCGGACTCGAGCAGCGTCGTGACGCGCCCGGTGTTGCGGAACGCCTCGCGCGTGACGGTCGGGTAGTACAGCAGCTTGCCGGCCAGGATCTCGCCGAGGAACTCGTGCTTCGGCAGGTGCTCCTCGATGTAGTCGTGGTACGCGAGCTCGTTCACCTCGCGCGTGCCGTGCACCAGCACGACCTGCTCGAACTTCTCGTAGGTGGCCGGGTCGCGGATCACGCTGAGGAAGGGCGCGACGCCGGTGCCGGTCGACAGCAGGTACAGGCGCTTGGCCGGCAGCAGGTAGTCGATCAGCAGCGTGCCGGTCGGCTTGCGGCCGACGATGATGGTGTCGCCCACCTGGATGTGCTGCAGCCGCGAGGTCAGCGGGCCGTCCTGCACCTTGATCGACAGGAACTCGAGGTGTTCCTCGTAGTTGGCGCTCACGATCGAATAGGCGCGCAGCAGCGGCTTGCCGTCGTCCTTGCGCAGGCCGATCATCGTGAAGTGGCCGTTCGAGAAGCGCAGCGACGGGTCGCGCGTCGTGGTGAAGCTGAACAGGCGGTCGGTCCAGTGATGCACGCTCAGCACGCGTTCTTCGTTGAAGGCACTCATGGTCGGGTGGGGCAGTCGATGGGATCGGGCCCGCGGCACGCGAGTAAGGGGCGAGCGCGGGGAAACCCGATATTGTCGCATTGCCGCCTTACGCGCGCAGCGCATAAGCTCAATCGCGCCGCGCAGGGCGACGACGGGTTCACGCGACCGCGGCGGCCTCGTGCTGCAGCCAGTCGGCGAACGCCTGCAGCGCGGGCTGCTCGGCCTTGTGCTCCGGCCAGATCAGCGAATAGGCGCGCGCGCCGCTGACGGGCTGGGCGCCGATGTCGACCAGCCGCCCGGCCGCCAGTTCCTCCTGCATGAAGAACGGCGGCGCCAGCGCGACGCCCATGCCGTGCACGGCAGCTTCCGTCAGCATCGAGAACAGCTCGAGCCGCGGGCCGGCCATCGCGTGCGGCACGTCCAGGCCCAGCCGCTCGAAGAACTGGCGCCACGCATACGGCCGCGTCGACTGCTGCAGCAGCGGCAGGCGTGCCCAGTCGGCCGCGGTGCGCGCGCGCTCGAGGCCGTGCTGCGCCATGAACGCCGGGCTGGCGACGGCGATCAGCGTCTCGTGCATCAGGAAGCGCATCGCCGTGCCGGGCCACGACGCCGCGCCCGCCTCGCCGGCATGGATCGCGGCGTCGAACGGGGTGTCGGCGAAGAGGAAGGGGCGGGTGCGCGAGGTCAGGTGCACCAGCACGTTCGGATGCGCGCGCTGGAACGCCGGCAGGCGCGGCGCGAGCCAGCGCGCGCCGAAGGTCGGCACGACCGCGAGCTCGAGCGAGCTGCCGCGGCCGCCGCGCGCCATGAGCTCGAGGGTGTCGCGCTCGACCTCGTCCAGCCGCGCCGCCACGCTGCGGCCGTAGGCCTGGCCGGCCTCGGTCAGCATCACGCCGCGGCGGGTGCGGCTGAACAGGGCGACGTCCAGGAAGGACTCGAGCGACGCGATCTGCCGGCACACGGCGCTCTGCGTCACCGACAGCTCCTGCGCGGCCTTGGTGAAGCTCTGGTGGCGCGCGGCGGCCTCGAATGCCTCCAGCGCACCGGTCGACGGGAGTTTGCGGCGCACGGCGCTCCTGTTGGATGGGTTTGTCGTGTGCGTATTGTGCACAGATCGGTGCGAATAAAGCGGTTGTCCGCGTCGGGCGAGGCTTCTATAGTCCCGGATGAATGCAAAAGACGCACAAGCCGGCTGAGCTCTCCAGAGCTCGCCGCGAGAGGCGCCAAAGCTGCAGACGCTGTCATCGCCCCGTCCACGCCCATCCTCTTTCGAGAAAGTCCGCCATGAGCTCCTCCCGCGCCAGCTTCCACTGGGACGACCCGCTGCTGCTGTCCGAACAGCTGACCGACGACGAACGCATGGTCGTCGACTCGGCGCGCGCGTACTGCCAGGACAAGCTCGCCCCGCGCGTGCTCGAGGCCTTCCGCCACGAGAAGATGGACGCGTCGATCTTCCCCGAGATGGGCGCGCTGGGCCTGCTGGGCCCGACGATCCCCGAGCAGTACGGCGGCGCCGGCCTGAACTATGTCAGCTACGGCCTGATCGCGCGCGAGGTCGAGCGTGTCGACTCCGGCTACCGCTCGATGATGAGCGTGCAGAGCTCGCTGGTGATGGTGCCGATCAACGAGTTCGGCAACGAGGCGACGAAGCAGAAGTACCTGCCGAAGCTGGCCACCGGCGAGTGGATCGGCTGCTTCGGCCTCACCGAGCCGAACTACGGTTCCGACCCGGGCAGCATGGTCACGCGCGCCCGCAAGGTCGACGGCGGCTACGCGCTGACGGGCTCGAAGATGTGGATCACGAACTCGCCGGTCGCCGACGTGTTCGTGGTCTGGGCGAAGGACGACGAGGGCGCGATCCGCGGTTTCGTGCTGGAGAAGGGCTGGAAGGGCCTGTCGGCGCCGGCGATCCACGGCAAGGTCGGCCTGCGCGCGTCGATCACCGGCGAGATCGTGATGGACGAGGTCTTCTGCCCCGAGGAGAACGCGTTCCCCGAGGTGCGCGGC
>JASLEM010000053.1 GCA_030151165.1 Burkholderiaceae bacterium | reverse complement strand
GGCCGCGTACAGGTACAGCCCGTGGCCGGCCTCGTCCTGCACCTTCGCGAGCAGGATCGCCTTGCGCTTCAACGTCGGCGCGCGCGTGATCCAGTTGCCTTCCGGCAGCATGCCGACGATCTCCGAGTGCGCGTGCTGGCTGATCTGGCGCACCAGCGTCTTGCGGTAGTGCTCGGGCATCCAGTCCTTCGCCTCGATGAACTCGTCGGCGTCGAGCGCGGCCTCGAAGCGCTGCTCGGCGACGACCTCGTCGGCGTTGCGGATGACGGCGCGCTCTTCCTTCGGCGCGGTGTCCATGGCTTGCGTGTACATCGCTGGCTCCTTTATTTCTGGCGTTGGTCGACGACGCGACGCGCCTTGCCGACCAGCGTCCGTTCGATCGAATCGGGCATCCCGACGCGCACCGCGGTGCTCACGCCGGTCAGCGTCTTGATGCGCGCCTGCAGGTCGCGGCCGACGGCGTGCGGGTCGCTGCCGACATGCGCCGGCAAGAGCTCGCACAGCACCTCGACCTTGTCCAGCAGCCCGTCTCGCGTGACGACGAGCTGGTACTGCCCGCCGAGCGCGCCGTGCGCGAGGACGATCTCCTCGATCTGCGTCGGGAACAGGTTCACGCCGCGGATGATCAGCATGTCGTCCGAGCGGCCGACGATCTTGCCCATGCGGCGCATGCTGCGCGCGGTCGGCGGCAGCAGTCGCGTGAGGTCTCGCGTGCGGTAGCGGATCACCGGGAAGGCCTGCTTGGTCAGCGTCGTGAAGACGAGCTCGCCCTCCTCGCCGTCGGGCAGCACGGCGCCGGTCTCGGGGTCGATGATCTCGGGATAGAAATGGTCTTCCCAGATGACCGGGCCGTCCTGCGTCTCGACGCACTCGCTCGCGACGCCCGGCCCCATCACCTCGGACAGGCCGTAGATGTCGACGGCGTCGATGCCGGCCGCCTGCTGGATGTCGCGCCGCATCGCCTCCGTCCACGGCTCGGCGCCGAAGATGCCGACCTTCACGCTCATCTCGGCAGGAGCTAGCCCCTGGCGGCGGAACTCCTCGCAGATCACCTGCATGTACGACGGCGTGACCATGATCGCGTCGGGCTTGAAGTCCTGGATCAGCTGCACCTGCTTCTCGGTCTGGCCGCCGGACATCGGCACCACCGTGCAGCCGAGCCGCTCCGCGCCGTAGTGCGCGCCGAGGCCGCCGGTGAACAGGCCGTAGCCATAGGCGACGTGCACCATGTCGCCCCGGCGCACGCCCGCGGCGCGCAGCGAGCGCGCGACGAGGTCGGCCCAGTGGTCGATATCCCCCTGGGTATAGCCGACGACGGTCGGCTTGCCCGTCGTGCCCGACGACGCGTGCACGCGCACGACCTGGTCGCGCGGCACCGCGAACATGCCGAACGGATAGTTCGCGCGCAGGTCGGTCTTGCCGGTGAAGGGGAACTTCGCGAGATCGGCCAGCGTCTTCAGGTCGGACGGGTGCACGCCCTTCTCGTCGAACGCGCGCGTGTAGTGCGGCACGTTCGCGTAGACGTGCTGCAGCGTCTGGCGCAACCGCGCGAGCTGCAGCGCGGCGATCTCGTCGCGGCTGGCGCGCTCGATCGGGTCGAGGTCGGTGGGACGCAGTGCGTGGATCGGCATGTCAACCCTCGTTGGGCAGCACGGGCTTGCCCTTCATCGTGTAGGAACGGCCGCGGAACGCGACGACGCGCTCGCCGCGCTGGTTGCGCACGTCGACGTCGTAGACGCCCATGCGGCCGGCCTTGCTGACCTCGACGGCCGTGGCGGTCAGCACGTCGCCGAGCCGGCCGGGCGCGACGATCTCGACGTTGAAGCCCGAGGCGACCGTGATCTCGTCGTACGCGTTGCACGCGAACGCGAAGCACGAGTCGGCGAGCGCCGCCAGCAGGCCGCCCTGGCAGGTGCCGTAGCCGTTGAGCATGTCCTCGCGCACCGTCATCGTCATCGTGCAGGTGCCGGGGCCGATGGCCGCGACCGCCATGCCCAGGCCCTGCGACGCGCGGTCGCTGGCCCACATGTGGTCGCGCACGCGCTCGGCGATGCGCTGGGCGTCTGTCGCCATCGCTCAGCGATCCGTGAACTTCGGCGCGCGCTTCTGCTGGAACGCGGCGACGCCTTCGGCGAAGTCGGCCGCGCGGCCCAGGTCGCCCTGCACGCGCGCTTCCTGCGCGAGCGCCTCGTCCATGTCCATGCTCTGCGCGGCGTCGATCACGAGGCGCGTCTCGACCAGCGCCTTGGTCGGCTGCGCGGCGAGCTTCTCGGCGAGCGCCATGGCTTGCGACTGCAGGTCGGCGTCATCGACCACCTGCCAGATCAGGCCGAAGCGCTCGGCGTCGGCGGCGGAGAGCTTGTCGCCGGTGAGCGCGAGCGCCAGCGCGCGGGCGCGGCCGGCCAGGCGCGGCAGCAGCCAGGTGCCGCCGCAGTCGGGGATCAGGCCGATCTTCGAGAACGCCTGGATGAAGCTGGCCGAGCGCGCGGCGAGCACGATGTCGCAGCAGAACGCGAAGTTCGCGCCCGCGCCGGCCGCCACGCCGTTGACCGCGCAGACCACCGGCACGGGCATCGCCTGGATGCGCTGCACCAGCGGGCGGTAGTTCTGCTCGATGACGGCGCCGATGTCGGGCTTGCCGTCCACGCCCGGCGCCATGCCCGGGTCGTTGAGATCCTGGCCGGCGCAGAAGCCGCGGCCGGCGCCGGTGAGCAGCAGCGCGCGCACGGCCGGGTCGTCGGCGGCGGCGTCGAGCGCGGTGCGCAGCTCGGCGTGCATCGCCTGCGTGAAGCTGTTGAGCGCCGCGGGCCGGTTCAGCGTGATCACGCGGACGGCGCCGCGCTGGGCGACCTGGATCAGCGCGTCGGGCGACGACAGGGCCTGGAGTTCGGACGGAGCGGACATCGGATGCGCCTCGGTTGCATGTTCGTCGTTCGCTCGCGCCGGTCGGGTCGACCGGCATCGGGCGCCTCGCGCAGGGCCGGCCGCGCATTCGTGCGCGCGGTTCCGGGCCCTGCTCCACCGTGGGTTGTCTCCCCCACCAGCGTCGGCTGGTTGATCGATCCGCGAATCCGGGTGAATTCTTTGACCGACCGGTCGGTTAATCTTAGACTGGACGCTGGCGCGACGCAAGTGCGCGCCACCGAATCCCGTTCGATTCCAGTCAGTCTTTACCTGTTCACCTGAAGGACACCCGCCATGCCCTGCTACGAGATCGACGGCCTGCGCCCCGTGGTCGACCCGAGCGCCTACGTGCACCCGACCGCGGTGCTGATCGGCGACGTCGTCGTCGGCCCCGGCGCCTACATCGGCCCGTGCGCGAGCCTGCGCGGCGACTTCGGCCGCATCGTGCTCCAGCGCGGCTGCAACGTCCAGGACACCTGCGTCGTCCACGGCTTCCCGGCGTCCGACACCCTGCTCGAGGACAACGCCCACATCGGCCACGGCGCCGTGCTGCACGGCTGCGTCGTGCGCGCGGACGCGCTCGTCGGCATGAACGCCGTCGTGATGGACGAGGCCGAGGTCGGCGCCGGCGCGTTCGTCGCCGCCAGCGCCTTCGTGCGTGCCGGCATGAAGGTGCCCGCGCGCTCGCTGGCCGCGGGCGTGCCGGCGAAGATCCTGCGCGAGCTGACCGACCAGGAGCTCGCGTGGAAGCGCGAAGGCACCGGCACCTACCAGCGCCTGACCGAGCGCTGCCTCGCAACGATGAAGGAATGCGCGCCGCTCGCCGCCGAGGAACCGGGCCGCCAGCGGCTCGACGCCGGCAGCATCCAGCCGCTGATCGCCACGCGGCGCGACAATGCCTGAATGAAACTCGTCCTCGACGTTCAATACGACAAGGCCGGCGGCGCCACCGCCGCGGCCGTGGCCTTCGACGACTGGACGGCCTTCGAGGCGACGAAGACGTATTCGCTGAAGATCGAGCACGTCGAGAAGCCCGTGAAAGGCGAGCTCGACCTGCGCGAGCTGCCGTGGCTGATCCAGCTGATGGACGCCAACGGGCTGCAGCCGGAGACGATCGTGTTCGAGGGCTTCGTCTTCCTCGACCCGCAGGAGACGCCCGGCCTGGGCATCCACCTGTACAACGCGCTGGGCGGCCGCACGGCGGTGATCGCGGCGTCGAAGGCCGCGATGAAGGACACGCCCGCGCAGTTCGAGGTCTACCGCGAGGACGAGACGCCGCCGCTGATCGTGACCTGCGCGGGCATCGATCTCGGCGCCGCGAAGGCGCGCGTGCGGATGATGCACGGCAAGAAGCGGATGCCGACGCTGATGAAGCTCGCGGCGCGCGTGGCGAAGGGCAACGCGGGCTGAACGCTCCGGCCGCCCGGCCGTGTTCCGTCGCGACGAAGCAGGCCCGGATCCCGCCGCCTGGCGCCCCGCCGCGCGCCGCAGACCGCGCCGCCTCACCGTTATCGTTAGTCAATTCGCACTATGGACAGCCGCGGCGCGCGACTCCGAGAATCCGCCGACGTCATGAATGTTGCGCATGACGGGCGCCAACGATCCGCAGAAAGATCGGCGCTCGCCACACGACCCGTGCGGCGAACACCCGGCTCGCCGATTCGTATCCTGGAGGACACCTTGAACACCCAAAAACTCGCCTGGCTCTCGTTCGCCTTCGCGTCGACCATGATGCTGTCCGCCTGCGGCGGCAGCGACGGCGGCTCGTCGCCGCCACCGCCGCCCCCGCCGCCGCCCCCGTCGCCGACGCTCGCGATCTCCGGCACCGCGTCGACCGGCCCCGCCATCGCCAACGGCACGGTGGAGGTCAAGTGCGCCAGCGGCACCGGCAGCTTCACCAGCGGCGCGGACGGCACCTTCCACACCAGCATCACCGGCGGCTCGCTGCCCTGCGTGCTGCGCGCGACGACCAGCAACGGCGTCTTCCTGCACGCCGTCGCCGCGGGCAGCGGCACGACGGCCGTGGCCAACATCACGCCGCTGACCGAGCTCGTGACCGCCAACCTCTCCGGCGGCACGCCCGACACGCTGTACACCAACTTCGACAGCACCGCCCAGGCGAAGGTGACGCCGACGACCATCGCCACCGCGATTTCGTCGACGTCCGCCGCGCTCCAGGGCACGGTCGACCTGACCGGCGCGAACCCGCTCACCGACACCATCACCGCGCCGAGCGGCAACACCGCGGGCAGCGCGGCCGACCAGCAGATCACCCAGCTGACGACCGCGATCACCAACGCGCAGACCTCGCTCTCGACGGTCGACACCGCCGTCGGCACGGCCACGCCGACCTCGCCGCCGGTGATGCACCAGGTGGCCGCGCAGGCCTCGAGCTGCGCGTCGCTGCGCAGCGGCGTCTATCGCCTGGTCCGCCCGAGCTACACGGGCCAGCCCGACGAGGACGGCACCGGCCGCGTGCGCATCGACGCCCAGGCGCTGACCTACGTCGACGCCGACAACCCCGACGACGCCTCCAGCGCCGGCACGCTCACCGCCGTCGCCGGCACGCCGTGCAGCTTCACGTACGCGAACGACTTCGGCAGCGCGACGCTGCTGATGTCGACCGGCGGCGTGGGCGTCATCCGCACGCCGTCGTCGACCGGCCCCACGGCCACGTTCTTCGTCGTGCCGGACCAGACCGTGCCGCTCGCGCAGCTGGCCGGCTCGTGGAACTACGTGACGTACCAGCCGAACGACAGCGGCGTCTTCTCGCCGAGCAGCGGCATGGTGGTGATCGACGGCACCGGCCACTTCACGTCGGGCCTCGAGTGCGCCGGCCTGACCTGCTCCGCGGCCCCGCCCACCGACCTGCCGACGCTGCTGACGGTGGACTCCGAAGGCGGCTTCGACTCGACGGACGACACCGGCACCACGCGCTTCTTCACGGTGATCGCTGACAACGGCGTGAAGACGGTGTTCGTGCTGCTGCCGAACCAGAACGGCCTGCTCGTCTTCGAACAGCAGAACGCGCTCACGCTGCCCAGCGTCGGCAAGGTCTCGAACTTCTGGGACTTCGAGGTCGGCACCGGCGGCTTCACGTGGGCGCCGGCCGCCAATACCGGCGCGACCAGCCTCGCCGACTACTCGGTCTCGGTGACCTCGGTCGACACCACCGCGCAGACGTACACCCGCCTGCGCGCGTCCGACCAGCGCGTCGACACGTTCGCGATCAACAACCCGCGCACCGGCCTGCGCTACCGCGCGGCGTCCAGCAGCGCGTCCGAGACGATCTCGATGCCGCTGCAGGGCCTGGGCGTCTCGCTGGCGATCAGCGTCTCGGACTCGCAGAACTTCTTCGACGTCTCGATCGACCACCCCTGAGGTCGAACGCGGCGCCCGCTTGCCGGCTGGCGCCGCGTCATCCAGAAAGAACGCCCGGTCAAGCCGGGCGTTCTTCGTGGTGCAGCCGCAGCGATCAGGTGCGCGCGTGCAGGCCGTCCGACTCGACCAGCACCTTCTCGCCCACCGCCGGCGAGCTCTGCTGGCGCACGGTGCGCAGCGAGCCGTCGGTCATACGCACATGCACGTCGTAGACCGTGGCCTTGCGCTCGTGCTTCTCGATGGCGTTGCCGAGCAGGCCGCCGCCGACGGCGCCGACGATGCCGCCCAGCGTGCGGTTGCCGCCGCCGGCGATCCGGTTGCCGACGACCGCGCCGCCGACGCCGCCCGCCACGGCGCCGACGCCGTTGGTCTGGCCCTGCACCTCGACGGCGTCGATCGACTCGACCACGCCGCAGTTGGGGCACGCGGCGGCCGCGACCTGCTGGCGCGCTTCCCAGTTCTCGTGCGCGCGTTCCTGCGCCGTCTGCGGCGGGACGTCGGCGTCACGGTCGGCGCGCGGCGGCGGCTGGTGCGCCTCGCGGCGCTCGTCACGCAGGCGTTGGTCGCGACGGCCTTCCGCGTACGAATCGTTCTGCGCGACCACCGTCCGCGACGGCGCCGGCACGACGGCGACGCTGGGGTTCGGCGCGGGCGCCGGGGCCGGCGTGGGGGCGACGGCGACGGTCGTCGGCGCGCTCGCCACCGCGGACGGCGGCGGCGTGTCGGTGTCCGGCTTCGAGCAGGCCGCCAGCGTCACGGCGGTCGCCGCGGCCAGCGCGAGATGGGCGAATCGATGGGGAGTGCGTGTGGTGATCATGGTTGTTCCGTCCTGTGTGTGTTGATGGCGCCGACCCTTCGCCGGCGATATCCCTCGCACCCAAGTGGCGAGCGGCGTGCCCGCCTGCTCGACAGCACGCTCGCTGTCGAGCAGCCACGCCGCATGCCCGCGTGATTCCACGTCACGCTGCGTCTCGCTCGACAGCAGTCCGTTCCGCGCTTCATTGCGTGGCGCGATGCCGTGCCCGGCCGAGTCGGCAACGCCCGTCCGCGAACCGTCCGCGCCCCGGCCGCGCCACAATCGCCGCATCGTCCGACCGAGGGAGCTCGCATGGATCAACGCACGCTGGACGCCTACGCCGCCGCCGCGCCCGCCTACGCCGCCGAATGGAATGGCCAGCCGGCGCCGGAGGACCTGCACGCGCTGCTGCGCGAATACTTACGCAAGGGCCCGACGCTGGACGTCGGCTGCGGCGCCGGCCGCGACACCGCGTGGCTCGCCGCGAACGGGTTCGACGCGCGCGGCGTCGACGCCTCCGAGGCGCTGCTCGCGCAGGCGCGCGCGGCGCACCCCGGCCTCACGTTCAAGCCGGCCGCGCTGCCCGAGCTGCACGGCGTCGACCACGGCCGCTACCAGAACGTGCTGTGCGAGACGGTCATCATGCATCTCGAGCCCGCGCAGGTCGCGCCGTCCGTGCGCACGCTGCTCGCGTTGCTGCGACCCGGCGGCACGCTGGTCCTGAGCTGGCGCGTGACGCGCGGCGAGTCCCGGCGCGACGACGCCGGCCGGCTCTACGCCGCGTTCGACGCCACGCTCGTAACGGGCGCGCTCGGCCGCGACGACCGCGTGCTTTTCGACCAGGAGGCGATCAGCGCCTCATCCGGCAAGGCCGTCCACCGGCTCGTCGTCAGGCGGCCACCGCTCGACGATCGCGCTCGCTGAACAGCTCGGCGAACGCGGCGCTGCGCCGGACGTCCGGCTTCGCGAAGCGGCGGATGAAGGCGAGCGCGGTGTCGGCGACCTCGCGCCAGCCGCTGTCGATCGTGAGCGCGTGGCCGCGGCCCGGGATCTCGACGATCTCGGTCAGCCCCGGGTTGCGTTGCTGCTGCCGGAACGACGCGTTCGCGATCGACCACGGCACCGTGTGGTCCTTCTCGCCCGACATGATCAGCAGCGGGCCGCGCTCGGCGTTCTCGAGGTCGACCTGCGCCTCCGTCCACGGGTTGATGTTGGCCGTGGCGGCCTGGAACAGCGGCGCACCGGGGGCGGGCACCGCGAAGGTGTCGTACAGCTGGCGCGCCTCGCCCTCGTCGACCGCGTTGGCGAAGGCGTAGCGGAACTGCTCGTAGGTGAGCGGCACCGCGCGGCTGCGGTTGGCCGGGTTGCCGAGCACCGGCCACGCCGACTTCAGCGCCGAGAACGGCAGCGGCAGCACGCCGCGGAACGGCGCCGGATCGATCGCGACCGTCGCAGCCGACAGCCCGCGCCCGGCGAGGATCTGTGCCAGCAGGCCGCCGAACGAGTGGCCGACCAGCATCGGCTTGCGTTCGAGCTGGCCGAGGATCGCGGCGAAGTGGTCGGCCACCTGCCCGACCGTCTTCCCGGCGAACGCCTCGGGGTGCGCCTTGGCCTCGTCGACGGTCGCCGGATCGTCCGGCCAGTCCGGCGTGAGGGCGACGTAGCCGGCCTCCTCGAACACCGCCGCCCAGCGCTCCCAGCTGCTGGGCAGCAACCACAACCCGTGCACGAAGACGATCGGGTGGCGCCCGGAGTCGTTCGCGCGCTGGATCTGCCGCAGTTCGTGCGTCGACAGCGTCACCGGCCGCGCGGGCGCCGCTCCGAACGCCGAGGCGAAAGTCGAACCGAATCTCGAGTCGCTCATCTTCGTGCTCCCTGGTGATGTCCGCCATGTCCGCCATGTAGCGCGTCCGCTGGCGCGATCGTCGCGTGCCTGAAATCATCGTATCCAGATGTAGCCGGCCGTCAATCCATCCGACGGCGGATGCGGCGACTGTTACACCGAAGCCCCCTGAACGAGGGCGAAACCGGCCGCCGCTGCTCTTGAAATTGGTAAACGATCGTGTTTATCATTCACGCATCCGTTGACCATTTCCGGGAGACCTCGATGACGCGCAACCCTCCGCCCGCCGGCTGGCCGCAGCTGGCCGCCTGCCTCTTCTATCGCGAGCCCGCCGCGGCCATCGACTGGCTCTGCGACGCGTTCGGCTTCGAGGTGCGGCTGAAGGTCGAGGGCGAGCCGGGCGAGATCGTCCACAGCGAGCTGATGTACGGCCAGGCGATGATCATGGTCAGCGGCAGCGCGAAGGCCGGCGAGGCGCCGCCGGCGGGCCTCGAGTCCAAGCGCTTCTACACGAGCCCGCTCGATCTCGGCGGCCGCATCAACCAGTCGCTGTGCCTGTTCGTCGACGACGTCGACGCGCACTGCGCGCAGGCCCGCGCGCGCGGCGCGACGATCCTCGCCGAGCCGGCGCTGCACGACTACGGCGACGACTACTGGGCCGACCGCTCCTACGGCGCGAACGACTGCGAAGGCCACGCGTGGTGGTTCATGCAGCGCGTGCGCGAGCAGAAGCCGGCGTGACGCGCCGCGCCGCGCCACCGGCAGCGACCGCGGTCGACGACGCCGCGATCGACCGCACGCTGCAGGCCCTCGCCGAGCCGACACGGCGCGCCGTGGTCGGGCTACTGCGCGGCGGGCCGCAACGCGCCGGCGACATCGCGGCGACGCTCTCGATGTCGCGCCAGGCGATGAGCCGCCACCTGCGCGTGCTGCGCCAGGCCGGCGTGATCGGCGAGGTCGGCGGCGCACATCCCGCCGACGACGCCCGCGCCCGCACCTACCAGCTGGAGGCGCAGCCGCTGGCCGAGCTGCAAGGCTGGCTGGGCGACGTGCAGGCGTTCTGGCAGGCGCAGATGGCCGCGTTCGCGCTGCACGCGGCGCGCGTGGCGCGCGAGCGCGCCCTGCCTGCGGCCGCCCCCACGGCAGCCAGGGCGCCCCGCCCGCGCGCCCCGTCGCGCCGCAGGCCATGAGCGACGCCGCCGACACCCCGCCGCGCGGCGACCGCGTCAGCGCCAGCGTGTTCGTCGACGCGCCGCCCGCCATCGCGTTCGAGGTCTTCACCGAGCAGATCGACCAGTGGTGGCGCCACGGCCTGCGCTACCGCGTCGGCGCGCGCGGGCTGAGCGTGCTGCACCTCGAGCCGCGACTCGGCGGACGGCTGTTCGAGACGATCTCCGCCGGCACCGCCGAGCCCGCGGGCACGCCGCCGCGCGTCGCGCACACCGGCACCGTCACCGCCTGGGATCCGCCGCGCGCGCTCGAGATCGAGTGGCGCGGCATCAACTTCGCGCCGCACGAGAAGACCACGCTGCACGTCCGCTTCGACGCGCGCGCCGCGGGCACGCAGGTCACGCTCGTGCACAGCGGCTTCGCGTCGCTGCCGCCCGGCCATCCGGTGCGCCACGGCGAGCCCGTCGACGCGTTCATCCGGCGCACGGCGATGGGCTGGTCGCAGCAGATGGGATCGTTCCGCGAGGCCTGCGCCGCGGCCTGCGGCGCGTGACTGCGCGCACGCCGACGCGTGACGCGCGCGCACGCGCTGTAACGCCTGCGCGCCCGGCCGGCGTCCATGTCCGCTATAACGCGAAGGGCGCGCATGCGACGCCGTCGCCGCGTCACCCGCCCCCTTCGCCATGACCCACTCGCCTCTCGCGCTGCGCACCGAGATCGCGGCCCTGCTGCCGCGGCTGCGCCGCTTCGCGCGCGCCGTCGCGGGGCGACACGACGAGGCGGATGACCTCGTGCAGTCCGTGATCGAGCACGCGCTGCAGCACCTCGACGAGTGGCAGGACGGCACGCGGCTCGACGGCTGGCTGCTCTGGATCGCGGCGGGCGCCTGGGGCGACGACCCGGTCGAGCCGCACCCGGCCGCGGGCGCTCGCGACGCGTCGCGGTCGATCGACGACGCGATGGCCCGCCTGCCCGACGACCAGCGCGTGGCCGTGGCGCTCGTGCTCGTCCAGGGCCTGACCTACGCGGAGGCCGCCGCGGTGCTCGAGATCCCGGCCGACACGCTGGCCCGCCGCCTCGCGCTCGGCCGCGACGCGCTCCAGCAGGCCATCGGCGACGGCGCCGCCCCGTCGGCCGACGTCGACCGATCTACGCGCATGGCCTACGTCGACGGCGAGATGCCCGAGGCCGGGCTCATCGCCTTCGAGGCGCAGGTCGCGCACGACGCGGCACTGTTCGACGCGGTGGAGCGCGAGCGCGCGCAGCGGTCGGCGCTGAAGGCGCACTACGACGCGGTGCTGGACGAGCCCGTGCCCGCCGGCCTGCTCGACCTGCTGGTCCTGTCCGACGACGTCGGCGCGGAGGATGGCGACCTCGGCGACCTCGACACCCTCGACGCCGAACCGGCGCCGTCCCGGTTCGCGCCGTCGCGCCCCGCGTCGACCGGCTTCGCACCCTCCAGCTTCGCGTCGTCGGGCTTCGCGCCGTCCCGTTTCGCGTCGTCCCGCCCTGCCGACAGCCGGCTCGAGCTCGTGCCGCCCGCCGCCGCGCCGGCGCGCGAGGCCGCCGGCATGGCGCCGTGGCGAGCCTGGGGCGGCATGCTCGCGTGCCTGGCGCTGGGCGTGCTGCTCGGGGCGCGGACGGTGCCGGCGTCCGCGCCCGTCGCGGCCTCGGCCGCGGGCGTGTTCGCGGTCGACGACGGCGGCACGATCGCCGCCGCCGGGCCGTTGCGCGAGGCGCTCGAGCAGCGCGCGGGCGGTTCGCCGAGTGGCAGCGAACACGGCGTCGCGATCGGCCTCAGCTTCCGCGACAAGGCTTTGGACGACTGCCGCACGTTTGCGGTCGATACGGCCATGGGTATCGCATGCAAGTCGAACGGGCAGTGGTCGGTGACGACGCTCGAGCACGCGCCGTCGGCGGCCGCCGGCACCCTGAGCCCGACGCTGCTGCTGACGATCGACGCGATGCGCGACGGCGACACCTTCGACGCCGCCGCCGAGACCGCGGCGCGCGCGAAGGGCTGGCAGCCGTAGCTCCAGCCCGTCCAGGCCGCGTTAGGCCGCGTTAGGCCGCGCTAGGCCGCGTTAGGCCGGGTCGGCCTGGCGAACGGCCCAGGCCGCGAACAGCTTGTGCAGTTGCTCCAGCCCGTCGGTCAACGCCGCGGGGCCGGGCTGCAGGATGTCGCAGGACTTGATCTCGTGCAGCTCGCCGTTCGCGACGGCCGGCACCTCGGCCCAGCCCGCGCGCGCGGCGACGTTCGCGCCGCGAAACTTCTTGCCGCACCAGCTGCCGACGATGAGGTCGGGCGCGCGCCGCGGCGGCTCGGCGAGGTCGGCGACGATGCGATCCTTGCCACCGGCCTTCAGGCCCAGCTCGGCGAAGACGTCGATGCCGCCCGCCACGGCGACCAGCTCCGACACCCAGCGGATTGCGCTGATCATCGGCTCGTCCCATTCCTCGAAATAGACGCGCGGCTTGCGCGGCCACGCGTCGGACGCGCGCGCGATCTCGGCGTGGCGCGCCTGCACCTGCGCGATCCACGCCTCGGCGCGCTCGGACTGCTGCACGAGGCCGGCGACGAGCCGCAGCGTCGCGAAGATCTCGGCGACGCTGCGCTGGTTCGTGATGAAGACGTTGAGGCCGGCGCGGATCAGCTTGTCGGCGAGCGCGGCCTGCATGTCGGAGAAGCCGATCACGAGGTCGGGCTCGAGCGCGACGATCTTGTCGATCTTGCCGTCGAGGAAGGCCGACACGCGCGGCTTCTCGTCGCGCGCGCGGCGCGGCCGCACGGTGTAGCCGGAGATGCCGACGATGCGGTGCTCCTGCCCGAGCAGGTAGAGCCACTCGGTGGTTTCCTCGGTGAGGCAGACGATGCGTTGGGGGCCGTGCATCGCGGCATTGTGCCCGGCCCCGCTTCGCGCCGTCAGAGCGCGCGCAGCTCGTCGACGCGCGCCTTGTACCAGCTCAGGCTGTCCCAGAACACCGTCCAGCCGACGATGTCGAGGTGGTCGAAGTCGGCCATCGTGCCCTTGTAGTTCCACGCGCCGGCCTGCGGCGTGCCGCCGTTGCTGAGGTCGCGCACCGTCACCGCGCGCTTGTAGATCGTGCCGGCGGGCGTCATCGCCCACGTTGGCGCCTTCTGCGCGATCGAGTTGACGACCGCGTCGCTCGGGAACCAGCTGCTGTCCGCGACGGGCGGCATCGGGCGCGAGTCGCGATAGTAGTTCCCCATGAAGCCGGGCCCGGCGAACGCGGCGATCAGCGGGTCGGCGTCGACCGTCGGGTACGACCAGCCGGTGAGCACGCCGGTGGTGCTGGTGTTCGTCACCCACGAGAAGTAGGTGACGTTGGGCGCGTCCTTGACCCAGTCGTTCTCGGCCATCGCGCCGGCGGGCGAGAGGTCGTAGGGCGACAGGTCCTTGACGCCGGCGTTCCACAGCGACGAGCTCGTCACGCGGTTGACGTAGGCGCCGAAGCTCTCGCCCGCGGCCTGCGGCGCGATGCCCCATTGGTCCATCTTGAAATCGTAGATCGCGCTGCCGCCGGTCGAGCCCGTGGCCTGCGCGATGCCGGTGACGAGCTGCTGCACGAACGGCACCCAGTCGGTGATGCGGTAGGCGAGCGTCGTGCCGTCGTTGGGGGTCGAGATCGTCGTCACGCTCTTGACCCAGTTCGCGTTGACGGCATACGGAAACAGCGACGGGTTGGCGGGCGCGCCGTTGGCGGCGAGCATCTGCACGAGCATGCGCGCCGTCTGGCCGCCCATGCTGTGCGACAGCAGGTGCACCGGGTGGTTCGCGTCCCACGCCGGATACAGCCCGGGGTAGCACGTGCGGCCGTTGTGATAGACGGACTCGGGGCGCTCGTAGTGGTTGTTGGCGGCCGAGTGCGTGGCGCCGTAGTCCACGCAGCCGCCCTTGATCTGGTAGAAGAGTTCGACCGCGCGATCCCAGTTCGAGCTGAACGGACCGACCACCGCGGTGGCCACGAGCTGGTTCGAGTACTTCGACTGCAGCTGCACCTGCAGGTCGTTCAGGCCGCCCCAGTACTTGTAGCCGAGCAGCTCGTTGCGGCCGAAGCCGGCGAAGCCGTGGACGAGGATCACCGGCGCGTTGTTGGCCGCGAGGCTCGGGGCGGCGGTGGACGCGAGGGCGAGGGTGGCGCAGGCGAGCGCCAGGGTGCGCGTTGCACGGTTGCGGGTCATCGTGTGTCTCCAACGTTCTTGTGATGGAAGGAGACATTCATCGCAGGGCGTGAACGCTCCCGGGCCGTCCGCGAGGACGTCGGCGAGCGCATCGACGACGTCGGCACGAGCGGGCGGCCCGTGTCGCGGGGCCGCGCAGCCATCGTGTTCCCACCCGCCGCGCGCCACATTGACCGCGCCGGCCAAGCTGTTGTCCGCGGCGCCTGTCGCGCAGCTTTCCGATGGCCGCGGCGCGCTCGCTAACCCTCGGGTCCGCGGGCCGGCCCGACGCGGACAATCGCCCGATCGCTTCCCTGGATCCGCCGATGACCTCCGCCACCGCGCCCGGCATGCCGCCGGTCGACGCCCCGACGCCGCGCCGCGCGGCGCACCCGTTCCTGTTCCTGCTGCTGTTCGTTCCGTTCGGCGCGGTGCCCGGCTTCCTCAGCGTCGCGCTGGCCTACGACCTGAGCCGCAAGGGCATCAGCACGTCCGACATCGCCGTCGTCGTGGCGTTCAGCTACGTCTGCCTGATCTTCAAGTGGCTGTGGGCCCCGCTCGTGGACACCCTCTTCACACGCAAGATCTGGTACGTCGGCTCGACGCTCGTGTGCGGCCTCGGGCTGTGGCTGGCGGGCCTCGCGGCGATGGGCGACCACCCGTCGCTGGTGCTCGTCAGCGCCGCCTTGACGATCAGCAACTTCACCGCGACGCTGCTCGCGATGGCCGTCGAGAGCCTGATGGCCGCGACCGTCCCCGACCACCAGCGCGGCCAGGCCGGCGGCTGGTCGCAGGCGGGCAACCTCGGTGGCCAGGGCGTCGGCGGCGGTCTGTGCCTGTGGCTCATCCAGAGCGCCGGCTTCAGCGACGCGGCGTCGGGCGCGGTGCTGGGCCTGCTGTCGGCGCTGTGCTGCCTGGCGCTGTTCTGGGTCGACGACTCGCGCACGCTGCTGAAGGTCGAAGGCCATGTGGAGGCGGCCGGGCACCTGGGCTTCAAGGCCAACCTGCGCGCGATCGCGGGCGACCTGTGGGAGCTGCTGTGCTCGCGCGTCGGCATCCTCGCGCTCGTGATCTGCCTGCTGCCGATCGGCAGCGGATCGGCACAGAACCTGTGGTCGCCGCTCGCGAGCGAGTGGCACGCGTCGGCCAACGTGGTCGCCTTCGTCACCGGCGCGATGAGCGGCGTGATCTCCGCGCTCGGCTGCCTGGCGGGCGGCTGGCTGTGCGACCGCCTCGACCGCCGCACCGCCTACAGCCTGTTCGGCTTCCTGCTGGCGCTCACGGCCGTCGGCATGGCGCTGTGCCCGCGCAGCTCCGACCAGTACATCTTCTGGACCTCGCTCTACGCCTTCGTCGTCGGCCTCTGCTACGCGGCCTATTGCGCGGTGGTGCTGGAGGCCATCGGCAAGACGGCCGCGGCCACCAAGTTCAGCTTCCTGTCCTCGGTGTCCAACTTCCCCATCATGATGATGACGCTCGTCGACGGCCGCGCCAACGACCGCTGGGGCAGCAGCGGCATGCTGTGGACGGAAGCCTGGTGCGGCGTCGCCGGGATCGCGATCTTCCTCGCGTTCGCCGTCGCGACGAAGCGGCGCGCGGCGGTGGAGATGGCCGAGGCGGCCTGACGCGCCCGCGCGTGACGCGCATGGCGCGCGCGAGGCCGAACGCCTACGACGCGCGCTCGATCGCCGGCAGCACCGTCCCGGCGCAATCGCCGAAGCCGATGCGGCGCGCGCCGGGCGCATCGCAATGGCCGCGCAGGATGACGCAGTCGCCGTCCTGCAGGAAGGTGCGCTGCTCGCCGACCGGGTGGCCGTCGGCGAGCGTGAACGGCGTCCTGCCGCCCGCGCTCAGCTCGAGCAGAGAGCCGCCCTGGCGCGGGTCGGGGCCGCTCTGCGTGCCGCTGCCCATGAGGTCGCCGGGCTGCAGGTTGCAGCCGTTGCTCGCGTGGTGGGCGAGCAGTTGGGCCGGCGTCCAGTAGGCGTCGGAGAACGAGCTCGCCGACACTCGCACGCCCGCTTCGCCGCGCGCGCGCATCGCGGGCGTCTGCAGCCAGACCTCGAGCGAGATCGCGATGCCGCCGCGCTCGCGGTTGGCGGGCGAGTCGAGGTAGGGCAGCGGCTGCGGGTCGGCGGCGGCGCGCGTGAACGGCACGCGGAACGGCGCCAGCGCCTCCATCGTGACGATCCACGGCGAGATCGTCGTCGCGAAGTTCTTCGCGAGGAAGGGCCCGAGCGGCTGGTACTCCCAGGCCTGCACGTCGCGCGCCGACCAGTCGTTCAACAGCGTCGCGCCGAACAGCGAGGCCTCGGCCTGCGCCATGTCCAGCACCGTGCCGGGCTGGTTCGGCGGGCCGACGAAGAAGCCGAGCTCGAGCTCGTAGTCGAGCCGCTTGCACGGCGCGAAGGTCGGCGCGTCGGCCTCGCCTTTCAGCTGACCCCATGGCCGCGCGAAGCGCTGGCCGCTGACGCCGATCGACGAGCTGCGGCCGTGGTAGCCGATCGGTACCCACTTGTAGTTCGGCAGCAGCGGGTTGTCGGGCCGGAACAGCTTGCCGACCGTCGTCGCGTGGTGGATGCCGGTGTAGAAGTCGGTGTAGTCGCCGATGCGGCATGGCACGGCCATCTCGGCCTCGTCCATCGGCACCAGCAGCTGCGCGCGCCGCGCCTGCCACAGCGACGCGGTGCCGGACGGCTCGGCCGACAGCCCCGCGAACAGCGCGTGTCGCAGCGCGATGCGCGCCGCGCGGCCGTGCGCCATGAACGCGTTGAGGTCGCCCAGCGCGAGCGGACCCAGCAGCTTCGTGATGTCGGGGTCGAGCTGCGAGAGCGCGACGAGGTCGAGCACCTGGTCGCCGATCGCGACGCCGATGCGGAACTCCTCGGCCGTCGCCGCGCGGCGGAAACGGCCGAACGGCAGGTTCTGGAGGGGGAAGTCGGTGTCGGCCGCGTTGGCCGATTCGACCCAGCTCCGGGCGCCCGCGTCGTGCGTGAAATCGAGCATCAGTCCGCCTTGAAGTTGTCCTGGAGCGGCGCCCAGCAATCGGCGTACGCGGTGTCGAGCTGGCCGCCGTTCAGCGCGAACTCGGTCGGGCGCAGGCGCCAGCGGCTCTCGACCATGAACGCGAGCGTGTTGTCGAGCTTGCGCGGCGCGAGCTCGGCGGCGGTGGCCTTGCCGTACGCGTCGGCGTCGGGGCCGTGCGGCACCATGCTGTTGTGCAGCGAGAGCCCGCCCGGCCGGAAGCCTTCCTCCTTCGCGTCGTACTGGCCGTAGACGAGCCCCATGCACTCGCTCATCACGTTGCGGTGGTACCAGGGCGGGCGGAAGGTGTCCTCGGCGACCATCCAGCGCGGCGGGAAGATCACGAAGTCGCAGTTGGCCCAGCCCGGGGTGTCGGACGGCGACGTGAGCACCGTGAAGATCGACGGATCCGGGTGGTCGAAGCTGATCGAGCCGATCGTGTTGAAGCGGCGCGTGTCGTACACGTAGGGCACGAGGTTGCCGTGCCACGCGACGACGTTGAACGGCGACGCCGCCGCCGGTGCGCGCCACAGCCGGCCGCCGAACTTGCGCACGAGCTCGTGCGGCTGGGCGGGGCCGTCGTCGAACGCGGCGCGCGGAGCGATGAAGTCGCGCGTGTTGGCCAGGCCGTTCGAGCCGATCGGGCCGAGCTCGGGCAGGCGGAACGCGGCGCCGTAGTTCTCGCAGACATAGCCGCTGGCGCTCGCGCCGTCGGTCGCGGGGTCGACCTTGAACAGCATGCCGCGCGGCACCAGCACGATCTCGCCCGGCGCCGCGTGCAGCACGCCCAGCTCAGTGGTGACACGCACCGCGCCGTCCTGCGGGATCAGCAGCAGCTCGCCGTCGACGTCGACGAACGCGCGCGCGCCCATCGGCTTGTTCGCGGCGTAGAGGTGGACGGCGCAGCCGGTCTGCGCGTCGGGGTCGCCGTTGAGCACCATCGTGCGCAGGCCGTCGACGAAGTCGACCGGCGCGTCGGGCATCGCATGCGGATGCCAGCGCAGCGGATCGGGCGGGATGTCGACGCCGTCCTTCGCGCCGGTCTTCAGCAGCGCGTGCGCCATCGGCGCGTACGGCCCGCTGCGCACCGACGGCTGGCGCCGGTAGAGCCAGGTGCGCAGGTTCGCGTGGCGCGGCGCGGTGAACGCGGCGCCCGACAGCAGCTCCGCGTACAGCCCCATCGGCGCGCGCTGCGGGCTGTTGCGGCCCTGCGGCAGCGCGCCGGGCACGGCCTCGCTGCTGAAGTGGTTGCCGAAGCCCGAATGGAGGCCGTCGGCGGGCGACGAAGCGGTCGTCATGAGTTTCACCTTTGCTGAATCGATTCGCCAATGCTGAATCGAGTGGCTATCATAGCCAGCGCGCCCACCCCTGTCCAACGAGGCTCCTCTTGCCCAAGCCGACGTCCCCGCCCTCTCCCGCCGCCGCCAGGACGCCGCGCCGCCCGCGCGAATCGCAGCCGCGCGGCATCCAGTCGATCGAGGTCGGCGGGCGGCTGCTGCTCGCGCTCGCGCACCACGGGCAGCCGCTCGCGCTGAAGGATCTCGCGCAGGCCGCCGCGATGAGCCCCGGCAAGGCGCATCCGTACCTCGTCAGCTTCATCAAGCTCGGCCTCGTCGAGCGCGAGACCGAGGGCGGCCGCTACGGCCTCGGCCCGCTCGCGCTGCAGATGGGCCTGATCGGGCTGCAGCAGTACGACCCGGTGCGGCTCGCGACGCCGCTGATCGACGAGCTCGCGCACCGCACCGGCCACACGGTCGCGATCGCGGTGTGGGGCCACCGCGGGCCGACCGCCGTGCGCATCGCGGAGGCGCCGTCGCCGGTGCACGTGTCGATGCGGCATGGCACGGTGATGAGCATCTCCGGCACCGCGTCCGGCCGGCTGTTCGCCGCGTACGGGCCGCCCGACGCGGTGCGCGACGCGCTGGCCGAGGAAGCGAGGCTCGCGCCCGCGGGCACGGCGCGCGCGTCACGCGCTCGCGCGGGCGGCGCGGGTGGCACCTTCGGCCTCGGCGCGGCGTTCGACCGCGAGGTCGCGCGGGTGCGCGCGGACGGCGTCGCGCACATCGACGGCGTGGCGCTGCCCGGCGTCAGCGCGGTGGCCGTGCCGGTGTTCGACGCGCAGGGGCGGCTCGTGCTGGGCCTCACCGCGATCGGCCCGAGCGCCACGTTCGACGCGACGCCCGGCGGCGCGGTCGCCGCCGAACTGCGACCTGCGGCGGCGCAGCTCTCGCGCCGGCTCGGCTGGAAGCCGCCCGCCTGACGAGCACGACGCCAAGCCTGCGATCGCACTGATCGCGCGAGCAGTCAACCGCATTCCAAGGGATCACCCCCTAGTTCAAGGGGGACAAGCCTGCCCCCCGTCGACCGCACACGCGATCAGAATCGCGAACCATGAAGACCGTGATGCTGATCGACGACAGCGAAGCCGACCTGCTCTTCTCGCGCATCATCGTCAGCCGCTCGGGCCTCTGCGACGAAGTCCTCGAGTTCGAATCGGCGAGCGCCGCGCTGGCGCACCTGCGCACGCCGGTCGGCCGCGACGTCGACATGATCCTGCTCGACATCAACATGCCCGGCATGGACGGCTTCCAGTTCCTCGACGCCTATCGCGCGCTGGCCGATGCGCAGCAGGCGCGCGCCGCCGTCGTGATGCTGACGAGCTCGCCCGACCCGCAGGACCGCTCGCGCGCCGAGGCCTACGGCTGCGTGCGCGGCTACGTCGTCAAGCCGATCAGCGTGGCCAGCGCGCGCGGGCTGGGGGCGCTCATCGACGCGCCGACCACCACGAACGAGTGATCGAGGTGGCACCCGCATTGCCGTGCGGGCCGCCATGAACGACGCGTCCGCGGAAACCTGCGTGCTCCCCCGCACGCTGCGCAGCGACCTCGCCTGGGCGCTCGCGGGGCTGGCGTCGCTGACGCTGTTCGCGCGGGTGTTCGAGTCGGCGGCGCTCGCGGGCGCGACCGTGTCGTGGGCGGCGCCGGCGCTGATCGCGCTGCTCGCGACCGCGCACCGGCGCCGCTGGCCGCTGCTGGTGCCGGTGGCGCTCGCGACGATCGCCGCCGCGCTCTGGGCCGGCGGCGACGGCCCGCGCGCCGCACTCGAGCGCGCGATGGTCTATGGCGCGGAGGGCGTCGCCGGCGCGTGGCTGGCTGTCGCGATCCTCGAGCGCACCGCCTGCGCCACCGCGCCGCTCGCGTTCGCGGGGCTGCTCGCGGCGGTCGCGCTGCTGCCGCCGTTGCTGGGCGCCACGGTGGCCGCGCTGCTGCGGGTGCCCGCGGCGACGCCGGCCGGTGTCGCCGCCATCGCCGCGAGCGAGCCGGTGCGGTGGCTCGGCACGTACACCGCCGACAGCTTCGCCACGCTCGCGCTGTTCCCGCTCGCGCTCGCGCTGCGCATGCGCCCGCTGGTCGCGCTGGAGCGGCGCAGCACCGCGATCACCGTGCTGCTGACCACGCTGGTCATCGTCGTCACGATCCTCAGCGTGACGACGATGTCGCGCCCGTTCGCGTTCTGCAGCCTCGTGCTGGGCATGGCGGCGCTGGCCGCCGGGCCACGCACGCGCTTCCTCGTGGTGTGGGCCTGCCTGGCCGGCGCCGCCTGCGTCGTCGCCCACGGCACGGCGCCGGAGGGCGGCTTCAGCCTTGGCTGGATCGGGTTCAACCTCTTCCTGCCGGGGATGGCGATCGCGTTGCCGATCCAGGTGCTGTCGGTCGCGCTCAAGCGCATCCAGCAGGCCAACGACGTGCTGCAGGACAGCCGCGAGCGCTTCCGGCGCCTGTACGACAACGCGCCCGTGATGCTGCAGTCGCTCGACGAGGACGGCCGCACGACCGAGGTCAACGCGCAGTGGCTCGCGACGCTCGGCTACGACAGCGCCGCCGACGTGCGCGGCGCGCCCTTCGAGCGCTTCGTGACGGGCGAGGCCGCCCCCGGCCAGCCGCCGGAGCGCTGGCACCACCGCCTGTTCGCGGCGCAGGGCCGCAAGCTGCACGTGCGGCTGCGCACGGCCGGCGGCCACGCGATCGACACCCTCGCGAGCGCGGCGTCGGCCTCGGACACCACGCGCGGCATGGTGCTGGCGTTCGAGGACATCTCGGTCGAGCTCGCGATGCGCGGCGAGATCGAGCGCGAGCGCGACCGCCTCGCCGCGCTCACGTCCGCCACCAGCGACCTCGCGTTCTTCATCGACCGCGAGCTGCGCTACCGCAGCGTGAACCGCGCGTTCGAGCGGATGTGGGAGACGAACGGCAACGCGGTGCACGGCCGCCGCCCGGCCGAGGTCGCGGGGCAGGAGGCGTTCGCCTCCGAGATCGCGACGCCGCTCGCGCGCGCGCTGGCGGGCGAGGCGTCGCGCTTCCAGTCGGCGATCGTGTTCCCCGCCGGGCCGCGCGTGATGGAGGTCGCGCTGTCGCCGGCCTACGACGCGGCCGGCGCGCGCGCGGGGGTCGTCGCCACGCTGCACGACGTCACCGAGCGCGTCGAGGCCGCGCAGGAGCTGCGCCAGCTGGTCGAGGACCTCCAGCACGCCAACGAAGGCCTGCAGCAGTTCGCCCGCATCGCCGCGCACGACCTGCGCGAGCCGCTGAACACGATCTCGCAGTTCGGCGGCCTGATCGAGGAAGACTACGGCACGCAGCTGCCGCCCGACGCGGTGCGCTACTTCACGCTGATGCGCCAGGCATCGGCGCACATGAAGGCGATGCTCGACGACGTGCTGCAGTTCGTGCGCCTCGAGCGCGCGCCGAACATGGCACGGGACGTCGTGCCGCTCGACCGCGTCTTCGCCGACCTGCGCGTGCTGCTGCATGCGCGCATCGCGGCCAGCGGCGCGACGATCGTGGTGGAGGACACGCTGCCAGCCGTCCTCGGCCAGGCCAGCCTCGTCGAGCTGCTGTTCCAGAACCTGCTGATCAACGCGATCCGCCATACGGCACCGGGGGTGCAGCCGCGCATCGCCGTCTCGACCGAACGCATCGTCGACCTGGTCGTGGTCACGCTGTCCGACAACGGCATCGGCATCGCGCCGGCCGAGCTGGAGCGCATCTTCACGCCGTTCCACCGGCTGCAGGGCTATCGGCAGGCCGAGGGCAGCGGGCTCGGCCTGGCGATCTGCCGCCGCATCGCGACGGCGCTCGGCGGGCGCGTGTGGGCGGAGTCGGACGGCCGCAGCGGCAGCCGGCTGCACGTGGCGTTGCGCGCGGCGCCGAACGCGGCGCACGGCTTCTTCTCCGAAGGATGAACGGCAGGCGCCAATGGAAACGCCCGCGCGGGGCGGGCGTTCGGCGTACCGGCCCGCGTAGGCGGGCGCGGCGATCAGGCCGTGATCAGGCGGCGGCCTGCTGCGCGACTCGGCGGTCGAGCAGGCGGCGCATGTTGACCAGCGACACCTGGTGCGTCTGCAGCAGGCCGATCAGGCCGCTGCGCACCATCTGCGCGAGGTCGGCGTCGCTCATCGCGCTCAGTGCCTCGGTGTCGACCGTCATGAAGCCGTCGACCGACAGCGTCTCGCCGTTGGCCAGCGTCGCGTCGAAGCGCATCGGCTTGAGCAGTTTCTTCTCGATCAGGAACTCGCAGAACTGGCGGGTGCGGTTGATGTCGGCCTCGAGTTCCTGCGTGAACTTGTGGACGTTGTTCAGCAGGTCGGTGGCCTGGCCCTGGTCGTCGAACAGCGCCATGCCGGCGGTGCGCGAGAAGCCCTTCCAGCTGTTGTCGAACACCATCGCCCAGCGATCCGAGCCGTCGATGCGCGCCATCGTGAACGGGTAGGTGCGGATCATCGCCGGCACGTAGCTGCCCTTCCACTCCTCGCCCTCGAGGAACAGGTTCTCGCCCTGCTTCAGGCCGAAGACGGCGACCGGCGCGACCGCTTCCTTGCCCGGCTCGGCGTTGACGTTGATGAACAGGATCGGGAAGTCGCGGCTCGCCTCGGCGAACTCGCTCAGCGTGATCATGAACGAGGTGTACGGCGCGAGCAGGGGCGCGGCGCTCAGCGACGTGTCGAGGCGCAGGTCGCGGTGCAGGATGGTGTCCAGCGCGGTCGGTTCTTTGTGCAGGTTCGTGACGATCATGATTGTTCTCCAGGGGAAGTGTTCCGGCTCACGAGTACCTTGTCCACTCGCTTGCCGTCGAGGTCGACGACCTCGAATCGCCAGTCGCCCCATTCGACCGTGTCGGTCGTCCGGGGCAGGCGTCCCAGCAACAGCATGATCATGCCGGCCAGGGTGTTGTAGCGCCCGCGGTCTTCCTCGGGCAGATCCTTGATTTCGAGGCGATCCTTGATCTCGGGCACCGGGATCAGGCCGTCCATCAGCCAGCTGCCGTCCTCGCGGCGCACCGCCCACGCATCATCGCCCGATTCGGGGCCGAATTCGCCGGTGATGGCCTCCAGGACATCCCGTAGCGTGATGACGCCCTGCACCGCGCCGTATTCGTCGACCACGAAGACGAGCTGCGCCACGTGCGTGCGGAAATGATCCAGCAGCTCCATGCCGGACAGCGTCTCGGGCACGAACACCGGCGGCTCCAGGTGCTCGGTCAGCACCGGCATGCGCCCTTCCGCCAGCGGCTTGATCAGGCCCTGCGCGGTGATGACGCCGATGACGTCGTCCAGGCCGCCGCGGCACACCGGGTAGCGCGCGTGCGACTCGTCCTCGGCCACGGCCTTGAGCACGTCGGCGATCGGCGCGGTGGCGTCCAGCCACGAGATCTCGGCGCGCGGGATCATCATCGAGCCGATCTGGCGGTCGTCCAGGCGGAACACGTTGCGCACCATCTGGTGCTCCTGGGCCTCGATCACGCCGGCGTCCAGGCCTTCCTCGAGGCTCGCGGCGATCTCCTCTTCCGTCACCTCGCGCTTGGCGTTGCCGCGGATGCCCAGCAGGCCCAGGATCCCTTCGGTCGTCTTGGACAGCAGCACCACCAGCGGCCGCGTCGCGGTCGACAGCATCTGCATCGGCGGCGCCAGCACGCTGGCGACCGTCTCGGGAAAGACCTGGCCGATGCGCTTGGGCACCAGCTCGCCGAAGATGATGGTCACCACCGTGATGATCAGCACCACCAGCGCGGTGGCCGTGATGTGGGCCGGGCGCACGCTCATGTCGAAGGTCGCGTGCAGCCATTCGCCCAGCGGCTCGGAGAACGCGGCGTCGCCGACGATGCCGTTGAGCACGCTGATCGACGTGATGCCCACCTGCACCGTCGACAGGAACCTGGTCGGGTGGTCGTGCAGCTCGATCGCCGCCTCGGCGCCGCGCTCGCCGGCCTCGAGCATCACCTGCAGGCGCGCCTTGCGGCTCGCCGTCAACGCCATTTCCGACATCGCGAACGCGGCGTTCAGCACGATCAGGAAAAAGAGAAGGGCGACGTCCATCGAGGGCAGGCAGCACGTGGGGTTCGTGCCGCGAAGGGGAATCCTTGGCCGCGGCGGGGCCAAAGCCCGTGAGCGTAGCAGAATCGGACCATGGATTATCTGATCGGCGACCTCCAGGGCTGCTGCGACCCGCTGGAGCAACTGCTCGCCACCGTCGACTTCTCGCCCTCGCGCGACCGCATCCACGTGCTGGGCGATCTCGTCAACCGCGGCCCGCAGTCGCTGGCCGTGCTGCAGCGCCTGGCGGCCCTCGGCGACGCCGCCCAGTGCCTGCTGGGCAACCA
>JASLEM010000046.1 GCA_030151165.1 Burkholderiaceae bacterium | reverse complement strand
GATCTGCGACGAGCCGACGTTGCTGGTGAGGATGATCACGCAGTTGCGGAAGTCGATCTCGCGGCCCTCGGCGTCGTCGAGCACGCCCTTGTCGAACACCTGGTAGAACAGCTCCAGCACGTCCGGATGCGCCTTCTCGGCCTCGTCGAGCAGCACGACGCTGTACGGATTGCGCCGCACCGCCTCGGTCAGCACGCCCCCTTCGCCGTAGCCGACATACCCCGGGGGAGATCCCTTGAGGCCGCTGACGCTGTGGGCCTCCTGGTACTCGCTCATGTTGATCGTGACCAGCTTGCGCTCGCCGCCGTACAGCAGCTCGGCCAGCGCGAGCGCGGTCTCCGTCTTGCCGACACCGCTCGGGCCGACGAACAGGAACACGCCCTTCGGCTTGTTCGGATCCTCGAGGTTCGCGCGCGACGTGCGCACGCGTTGCGCGATCGCCTTGATCGCATGCGTCTGGCCGATGACGCGCGCCTCCAGCAGCGGCTCGAGGCCCAGCACGGTCTTCAGGTCGTCCTTGACCATCTTGCCGAGCGGGATGCCCGTCCACGCGGCGACGATCGCGGCGACGACCGCGCCGTCGACCTCCATCGGCACGAGCGCGTGCTCGGCCTGCAGCGCGGCCAGCTCGGCGAGCTTGAGCTGCAGTTCGGTGGCCTTGTCGGCGGGCGTCGTGCGGCCGCTCTCGAGGCCTTCGCGCAGCGCCTGGATCTCGCCCACCAGCATGCGCTCGTTGTCGTGGCGCGCGGTCAGCGTCGCGACCTCGGCCAGCGCGGCGTCGCGCTCGGTGGCGAGCGCGGCCAGGCGGGTGTCGTGCGGCGTGCCGCTGGCGGCTTCGCGCTCGAGGCCGCGCGATTCGGCGGCGATGCGGTCGAGGCGCTTGCGCAGGTCCTCGATCACCGCGGGCGTCGCGTTCTGGCCGAGCGCGACCTTCGCGCAGGCGGTGTCGAGCACGCTGATCGCCTTGTCGGGCAGCTGGCGGCCGGTGATGTAGCGCGCGGACAGGCGCACGGCCTCGGTGATCGCCTCGTCGCGGATGCGCACCTTGAAGTGCGACTCCATCAGCGGCGCCATGCCGCGCAGCATCGCGGCGGCGAGCGGCTCGGTCGGCTCCTCGACCTTCACGACCTGGAAGCGGCGGGCGAGCGCGGCGTCCTTCTCGAAGTACTTCTTGTACTCGCTCCACGTCGTCGCGGCGATGGTGCGCAGCTCGCCGCGCGCGAGCGCCGGCTTGAGCAGGTTCGCGGCGTCGTTCTGGCCGGCCTGGCCGCCGGCGCCGATCATCGTGTGCGCCTCGTCGATGAACAGCACGATCGGATGCGGACTCTTCTTGACCTCGTCGATCACGTTCTTCAGGCGGTTCTCGAACTCGCCCTTCACGCTCGCGCCGGCCTGCAGCAAGCCGAGGTCGAGCGTGTGCAGCGACACGCCCTTCAGCGGATCGGGCACGTCGCCCTCGGCGATGCGCAGCGCGAGGCCTTCGACCACCGCGGTCTTGCCGACGCCGGCCTCGCCGGTGAGGATCGGGTTGTTCTGGCGGCGGCGCATCAGGATGTCGATCGCCTGGCGGATCTCCGCCTCGCGGCCGATTACCGGGTCGATCTTGCCGTCGCGCGCACGCTGCGTGAGGTTGGTCGTGAACTGGTCCAGCGCGGGCGTGCGGGCGTCGAGCGCCGAGGCGGCCTTGTCGCCCGAAGCTTCGACGTCGTCGCGGCTGGCCTGCGACGTCGACACCGACTGCGACACCTCGCGCGAGCCGCGCGTCGCCTCGTCCATCTTGTGCTTCAGCAGGTCGACGTCGATGCGCGCGAACAGCGGGCTGGTGCGGTACGCGATCTGCGCGAGCGCAGGCTCGGTCAGCAGCGCCAGCATCAGGTGGCCGCTGCGGATGCGCGCGTCGTGCGCGTCGAGCGACGCGATCAACCACGCGTTCTCGAACAGCGTCGGCAGGCGCGCGCTGAACACGGGCGTGCGCGTGTTGCCGGACTTGAAGCCTTCGAGCTCGCGCTCGAGGTCGCGCTGCAGGCCGGCGCTCGGCACGTCGAAGCGGCGGCAGAGGACGCTGAAATCGGAGTCGGCGACCTCGAGCAGCGCCAGCAGCACGTGCTCGATGTCGACCTCATGATGGCCGCGCGACATCGTGATCGCGGCGGCGCGCTCGGCGGCGCCGCGGCAGGTGTCGTCGAGCTTGGAAACGAGCGTCTTCAGGCTGGTGCTCATGGGGTCTGGTCTGCTTCAGGTTCGGTTCTGGGAAGGATCGGAGGCGGTGGGCGTTCACGCCGCCATCGCATGGATGTCGTAGGCAGGTTCTTCGCGGTCGTCGACGACGGGCTGCGTGAGCAGGAAGGTGTCCCACCCGAGGCGCGGCCCGACGCCCCAGTCCTGCGGCGCGCCGGTCAGCGTGGTGGGCAGCACCTCGCTCGCGCGCAGGCGCAGGCAGACCTCGTACTCGAGGCTGACGCCGCTGACCAGCGTCAGCAGCTCGCGCAGCGCGAGCGCCGCCGCGCCGCCGGGCAGGAAGCGCTTGTGCTGCGCGCGCGTCATCGGGCCGATGCTCACGCGGGCGCGCAGGTCGCGCTGCCAGACGCGCGGGCCGAGCGGCGTGTCGTGCCCGAGACGCGCCTGCGACCGGCCGAGCGTGACCTGGCAATCGTCGTCGAGCGTGAACCAGCGGCCGACGAACTGCGTCACGCGCACGGCGACGCCGAAGTAGTCGGCCAGCACGCGCTGCAGGTGGCTCGCGCTGACGGCGCGGCGTTGCAGCAGGCCGGCGTAGAACGCGAGCGCGTCGTCGGCGACACCGCCCTCGTCGCCATGCAGTCGGCGACGCAGCGCGGGTTCGCCGAGGCCGGCGAGGCTCAGCACCAGCGGCAGGTAGCGCTCGCGCCGGTCGGCCTCGAACTGCAGCGGCAGGCGGTGCTTGCGCCAGGCCTCGTGGAACAGGCTGACGGCGCGGTGCTGGAAGATGTCGAGGAACGCGCGCGCCGCGCCGTCCTTGCTCACCGACTCGCGCTGCGCGAACTGCTCGCTGTAGGCCAGCGGCAGCGCACCGGTCGCGCCCAGCAGGCCCATGAAGGTCGGCGTCAGCTCGATGCGCTCGACATCGACGTGCGTGCCGGGCTGGCGAACGGCGGGGGGCTCGTCCGCGGCAACCGCTCCGTCGTCGACCGTGCGCTTGTGCACCGTCGTGTCGATCGCCATGATCTCGCTGGCCGGGAACGCGAGCGACAGCGAATTGCGGAAGCGGATCGCGGGCTGCTCGTCGGCCGGCTGCTGGCGCGACCAGCCCTGCAGCAGCCGCACGGCTTGATGGAACTCGAAGCGCTGCGGCTCGTCGAGCAGGCGGTCGATCGGGCTCGCGTCGGGCGCGCGCATGCCGCGCGGCGCGGCCTTCGCGGACGGCGACGACTCGGTCGGCTCGAAGCCCGGCACGCCGAAGCTGTCGCTCATAGCAACGGCTCTTCCCCGCTGCGCCGCGGGCACGTCACGAGCACCTCGCCCGAGCGCGACGAGACCAGCTTCAGTTGCGTGAAGCTGTTGATGTGGACGTACAGCGCGAAGAAGCGATCGAGCACCTGCGCGAACAGGTGCAGGCCGGTGCCGACGAAGCTCTGCTCGTCGACCGTGAGGCGGATCTCGGTGCCGCGCACCAGCGTCGCGAACGGCTCGCCGTCGAGGAAGGCCTGCGTGGCCTTGTAGTCGATGGCGACCATGCCGTCGAGCACGCGCTGGTTGATGGTGCTGCGCGGCAGGTCGTAGAGCCGCATCATCTCCTTCAGCGCGTCGAGGCCGCTGCCGGTGAGCGAGAGGTGGTTCAGCGACAGCTGCGAGATCAGGCGCCACAGCAGGCCCTTGCCCGTCTCGAAGCGATACGGCGGCGTCGGCTTGCGCAGCAGGCGGATCTCGCGCCACGCGCCGCCGCCTTCGGCGAAGAGGTCGCCGCCCGGGTTGCCGATGCTCATCTGGCCGGGCAGGTCGCGGTTGGTGGCGCGCACGTCGATGGAGAGCGTGTCCGTCTGCGGCAGCGCGGGGTCGAAGTCGAGGTCGACGAGGCCGATCTCCGTCTCGAAGCCGGGGCTGCGGCCGTCGGCGGCGCTGCGGTGCGAGAACCAGTAGCGGCCCATCGCCTCGCCGTCGCGCAGCAGGTCGTCGTGCTGCAGCGAGTAGAACGGCTTGAACGTCTGGATCGTCTCGCCCTCGGCGGTCTGGTGCACGCGGTAGACACGGTCGATCGCGTAGACCTCGTGCCCGAAGGCGCGGCGGCCGTCGGGCAGCACGGGGTGCATCGTGGCCGCCTGCGTGATGCGGATCGGGTCGGCGCGCGTCGAGAACAGGTTGGTGACCGGCGTGCAGCCGATCACGAGGTTGCCGGCGGCGACGACCTCCAGCAGGCGCGCATCGTCGCCTTCCTTGCGCAATCCGCCGAGCGACAGGTGCAGCCACACGCTGCGGCCGGTCGCGCGCAGCGCGGCCTCGGGCAGCGGCACGTCGACGAAATTGAATTTCTCGGGGAACGCGAAGTACTCGGTCAGGAGTCGGTACGCCGAGTGCGAGCGCGCGTCGAAGTCGACCAGCGCGTCCTCCTCGTCGAGCCCGACGCCGCGCGGCAGCGCCTGTGTGTCGACGCTCCACGCACCGATCGGGGCCGCCTGCACCATCGTCGCGAGCACGCGGCTGGTGAGCGATTCGCGCAGGGCCGTGACGAGCGAGGTGTCGCCGTCGACGTAGAAGCGGATGTGCTCGACCCCCAGCGTCGCCCACGTCGCTTGCGGCGAGGTGAGCTCGAGCTGGATCGACAGCGTCGACGTCGCCTGGCGCGGCACGTCGGTGCCCGCGGGGGCCGTGGCCGTGCCGCGGAAGCTCACGGCGGCCACGCGCAGCGGCAGCAGCTGCGCGGCGCTCGTCGTGCGGAACTTGCAGGTCACGCCGCGCAGCGGGCGCGTGTGCAGGCTCGTGCCGCGCGGCAGCACGCTCGCGCGGCTCAGTTGCGACGCGCCCGCGCCGACGTCGAAGCACGCGATCGAGCTCGAGGGCAGTGGCCGCAGGTAGTGCGGATAGAGCAGGTCGAGGAAGGACTCCGCGAACAGCGGGAAGTCGTCGTCGAGCCGCTTGTGGATGCGCGAGCTGAGGAGCGCGAAGGCCTGGATCAGGCGCTCGACGTGCGGATCCTGCAGCACCTCGCCGGTGACCGCGAGGCGGCCGGCGATGCGCGGATAGCGCTTGCCGAACTCCTCGGCGTGCGAGCGCAGGAACGCCAGCTCGCGTTCGTAGTGGGGCAGCAGGTCTTGCACGGAGATTCCTAGGCGACGGACGCGACGGAGACCGCCCGCGGACGGCTGCGCGACACCGCGTAGCGATGCGACCCGGGGTGCAGCACGGCGTCGAAGGCCACCGGCTCGGTGCTCGGCGTCAGCTTCAGCTTCGCGCGGATCGAGAAGCGCAGCCCGCCGCCGACTTCGGCCGTGTCGTGCACGCTGACCTCGACCTGCACGAGTCGTTGTTCATGGTCCGCCAGCGAACGGCGGATGGATTCGGTGATGCGCAGGCGGTCGCGATCGCTCGCGACGCTCAGCGACGTGATGTCCGTGAGCCCGAAAGTCAGCAACGAGCGCGCGACGTTGGGATGGCCCGCGACCTGCGACGCCTCGAAGCTCGGGCGCGCGTTCAGCAGGGTCTCGATGTCGCGTGCGACCGACTCCTTGACCTGCTCCACGTTCATGCGCGGCGTCGTCCCGCGTCCGTGCGCGTCGACGTCCGTCGCGAGCAGCTTGTCCAGCAGGGAAGGAGCGAACAGGTCCATGCGATGTCGAGCGGCAGCAGTTCGAAAGTGAAAAGAGCGGCAAGGCGCCGCTCCCGAAGTCGTCCCACGAGCCGGGCGAGGGATGACACCCCGCTGGCGGCTCGTGAAGCGGAAGACGTCTTAGACGGCGATGTTCTTGCGCAGATCCCAGCCGGCGACGCCGGTGGAGGTCGACGAGCCGTCCATCTTGTGCTGCTTGTATTCCCAGGTGATCTTGCCGTACTTCAGACCGAAGGTCTGGGTCGGCAGTTCACCGTCGGCCACCACGGTGTTCGACGACGAGACGACGACGTTCTCGAGGACGATCTTGTAGTAGTCGACGCGGGTCTGCGACGTCGACGTCGCGTTCGAGCCGCCATAGGCGCGGTAGAACGTGATGTAGACCTTCGGATAGACCGTGCCGGCCGAGCTGGCGCGGTTCAGCTTCGGCGTGGCCTTGTCGATGTCCTTGACCATGATGATCTCGCCATGCTCCGTACGCTCGGCGGTGTGACCACCGGCGGACGAGGCGCTGGACGACTTCGGCTGGCTCAGCAGATGCTGGAAGGACGAGATTTCGATTTCGTTGGCGTGCTGGGTGTCGGTGCTGTCACCTTGCAGCTCCGTCGCGCCGTCGAACTTGAGATAGATATCTTTCATTGGAAAAAACCTCCTTGCGGGTTGATCAATCCCTCTCGGGACTTATCCCTGTTGGGATCCGGGCAGCTCGGCGACCAGGCGCAACGACACCGACAGTTCGTCAAGCTGAAAATGGGGACGGACGAACGACACCGCGCGGTAGGAGCCGGGGCGACCCGGGATCTCGGAGACCTGCACGCTGGCCTCGCGCAGCGGATACGCCGCCTTGGTGTCCTGCGTCGCGTTGTCGTCCTCGACCACGTACTGGCGGATCCAGCGATTCAGATGCTCCTCGACGTTCTGCGCCGACGCGAAGCTGCCGACCTTGTCGCGCATCAGCGCCTTCAGGTAGTGGGCGATGCGGCAGACGCTGAACATGTACTGGAGCTGTGACGAGAGCACCGCGTTCGCGTTGGCCGCGTCGCTGTCGTACTTCTTCGCCTTCTGCGTGGACTGCGCGCCGAAGAACGCCGCGTAGTCGGTGTTCTTGCAATGCACCAGCGGCATGAAGCCGAGGTCGCTCAGCTCCTTCTCGCGTCGATCGGTGACGGCCACTTCGGTCGGGCACTTCAGCGCGACTTCGCCTTCGTCGGTCTTGAACGTGTGCGTGGGCAGGTCCTCGACCAGGCCGCCGCCTTCGACGCCGCGGATCGCGGCGCACCAGCCGTAGTTCTCGAACGCGGCCGTCAGGCGCGCGCCCATCGCGTAGGCGGCGTTGACCCACAGGTACTTCGAGTGGTCGGTGCCGTCGACGTCCTCGACGAAGTTGAACGACTCCACCGCGGTGCCGTCCTTCGGGTTGAACGGCAGGCGGCCGAGGAAGCGCGGGAGCGCCAGGCCGACGTAGCGCGAATCCTCGGACTCGCGGAACGAGCGCCACTTCGCGTAGTCGACGGTGTCGAACACCTTCGACAGGTCGCGCGGCTTGCCCAGTTCGGTGTACGACTCGAGGCCGAACAGCTCCGGCGAGGCCGCCGAGATGAACGGCGCGTGCGCGGCCGCGGCGACATGGCTCATCTGCTCGACGAAGTACATGTCCTCGGGCTGGCGCGTGATCTCGAAGTCGCCGATCAGCGTGCCGAACGGCGCGCCGCCGAACGTGCCGAACTCTTCCTCGTAGACCTTGCGGAACAGTGCGCTCTGGTCGAAGTCGATCGCGGACTTGAAGTCCTTGACCAGTTCCTTCTTCTGCGCGTTGAACAGCTTGATCTTCATGCCCGAGCCGGTCGACGTCTGCTCGCACAGGTAGTGCAGGCCGGTCCAGCTCGACTCGAGCTTCTGGAACGCCGGGTTGTGCATCACTTCGCTGAGCTGCGCGGAGATCAGGCGATCGAGTTCCGCGACGCGCGCGTCGAGCGTCACGCTCAGGTTCTCGGACATGACGACCGTGCCCTGCAGCACTTCGCGCACGAGCTCGGAGATGATGTCCTTGGCACGCGCGTGCTCGACGTCGGAGCGCGCGACCTTGCTCTGGTCGACGATCTGGTCGAGCAGGCTCGTTTCGGCGTGGCGCGCCTGGGGCGCCTGCACGGAGGTGGTGGTCTCGGCCATGGTGCTTACTCCTTGCCTTGCGTGGCTTCGGCGCCGAGCTTCTCGAGCTGCTCGGTGTTCGACAGGATCTCGGACAGGATGTCGTCGAGCTTCTCGTTGCCGGCGAGCTTGTTGCGCAGGTCGGAGAGACGCGTGCGCGCCTCGACCAGCTTGCGCAGCGGCTCGACCTGCTGCACGACGGACTCCGGCTTGAAGTCCTCCATCGACTTGAATTCGAGGTTCACCGCGAACTCGCCACCGTCCGGGCTCAGCTTGTTCTGCACGCGGTACGACGACTTCGGGCTCATGCCCGCCATCACGTCGTCGAAGTTGTCGAGGTCGACATTGACGAACTTGCGGTCCTTCAGCTTGGGCAGCGGCTTGTCCGCGTCTGGCTGGCCGGAGAACTCGCCGAGGACACCGACCACGAACGGCAATTCCTTCTTCTCGATCGCATCGCCGACCTGAACGTCGTACGTCAGATGCACGCGCGGCGGGCGAACTTTCCCGAGGCGGCTTTGCACACTGTCTTTCTTGGCCATGTCTATCCTTTCAGGCTTCAGCGGTGAGACCGGAAAAGGCCGGTCGGTTCTTCATTTCAACTTGTCGAGCGGATTGCCGGCCGGGGGCGTCGACGCTGCGCGCGGCGTCTTCGCCGCGGCGGCCGGCGCCACTGGCGCAGGGGCGGGCGCCGCCGTCGCGACCGGTGTCGGCGCCGCCGCGGGCGCGGCGTTTGCCGAGGCCGTCGCGTCGCCCGCCGCCGAGGCGTGTGCGGCGGTGCGCGGAGCGCGTGCGACATGCTTGCGAACGGGCGCGGCCGAATCGGCGGGCGGCACCAGCACGGGCTCGCCGAGCGCTTCGCGCAAGGCATGCGTGACGGCGACCGCCTCGTCGCGCGAGCCGACCGCGTAGCCGCCGTCGTCGCGCAGGGCCTGGAGCGAACCGGCGGTCAGGCGCAGGCCGCTGACCGCGAGCACGCTGTGCGCGAGGCGATCGTGCGGGTCGCGCTGCAAGGCTTCCTGCGCGGCGAGCACCGCATTGCCGTAATCCTCGGCATTGAAGTAGTCCTCGGACAACTTCAGCCACGGCTCCTTGGCCGTCGGATAGTCGCGCGCGGCCGATCGCCAGGCATCGCGCGCCTTGGTGTGGTCGCCTTCCTTGGAGGCGGCCTCGCCACGGCTCATCCACTCGTCCATCGACACCACCGCGGGGGCCGGCACCGGCGGCGCGGCCGACGGGCTCGGTGCGGTGGCGCAGGCCGCCAGCGCACCGATGCAGGAAACGAGAACCAAGCGTTGGAACCATGCGGCAGCGGCGCGCATCGACCAACGGATTCCCGGACTTGCTGGACGGAAGTCCGGGCAAGAGTTCATGTTCAATTCATCCCCCTGATTGTCGAGTCCGCTCAATGCGGCGACTGCGCGTCGCTCTCGGTGAGCGGCCGACTATAGCGATTCGGGCGCTTTAGCCAATGGCCTCCGAAGAGGGTGTTGACAATTCCCTGAGACCAATTCATAAGACGCCCCAGCGAATTTTTTGCGTTGTTTTCTTTGCAATTCAGACCGTCTTCACGCGACAATCTTTCGATGCGAACGACCACGATCGACACCTCTCGAAGCGGCCCGAATGATGCCCGAACACAGGGTGGGATCGACCACCCCAATTTGGGGGGACTTCGTAAAGAAATTGCAGCCGGCTTTCGATGGATCGTGACCAGCGCATGTGTCGTCGGCGTGACCGCCTGCAGCTCGACGGGAGACGGCTCGGGCATGGTCGATCGCACGTTGCAGGCCGTCGGGCTGGAGCGTCCGCAGCCGCAGATGCCGACACTGGATGGGGTATCCGGAATGATGCCCGCGAACATGCCCAATGCGCCGCCGCTGTCGCGCAAGATCACGCTGCGATTGCATGCGGGCGATGTCCTCAACACCGATTCGAATGGCCGCTCGCTTTCAATTGTTGCGAGAATTTACAAACTGAAAGACCGTACCGCGTTTTCTTCGGCGCCTTATTCGGAGTTCCAGGAGTCGTCGCCCGCGAAATCGCCGCAATTCGCGTCGGATGTCGTCGATGTCAAGGAAGTGATCCTGACGCCGGGCAAGCAATACGACGTCGTCGAGACCGTCGGCATCGATGCGCCCTATTTCGCGATCGTCGCGCTGTTCCGCTCGCCCGCCGACCAGCGCTGGCGATTCGTCTTCGACACCAAGGCCGCCGCGAATACCGGCGTCTCGATGGGCGTGCACGCATGCGCATTGAGCGTCTCCGCGGGACAGCCGCTCGACACCGCGCCCGAGATGATGCGCGTCGCCGGAGTGCACTGCCCCACGACGTGATCCTGAAGTAAGCTAGCCCCCTGCCCGGCGACATGACCGGGTCTGGTCGGCGACTCGCGCAATGCCAATGCAATTGCACGCGCTCGACGACACAGGGAGACCGCGACGGCGCATCCTGCGAGCGCGCCGTCGCATGAAATTCAAATAACGATGCAGGGTGTCAATTGATTCGATCGTCCAAGGTTCTTTGGGGAGAGGGGCTGATGCTCCGTCCCCAGCATTTCCAGCGTCAGGATGCCTATCACGAGTGGCGTCAGGCCGAGATGGCCCGCGCGCTGCATCCGTACAGCTGGGGGCTGCGGCGACTGAAGGTGGACACCGACGCGCTCGCCACCGGCAGCCTGCGCATCCTCGAACTGCAGGCCGTGCTGCCCGACGGCGATCCGTGCACCGCGCCGCAGGATGACGAATTGCCGGAGACCGTGTCACTGACCGCGATCCCCGCCGGCACGGCCGAAGTGGTGTTCCATCTCGCCCTCGCGCCGATGCGTTCGTCGGGCCACAACTTCGCGTCGAAGGACGACGAGTCGCGCGCGGGCTCCCGCTTCGTGACGCGCAACGAGACCGCCGCCGACTGGTTCACCGCGGCGGTCGACGCGAGCGTGCCGACGCTGCGTCGACGGCTGCGCCTCGTGAGCGATCTCGAGCCGCGCGAGCACCTCACGACGACGCCGCTGCTGCGCCTGCGCCGCCAGGCCACGGGCGGCTTCGAGCTCGATGCGTACTACGTGCCGCCGGCGATGTCGCTCGCCGCCGCGCCGGTGCTGCAGTCCGTGCTGCGCCGCCTGCTCGACGTGCTGCAGGCCAAGGTCGATGCGCTGTACGGCGCGCATCGCGAGCCGTCGAAGAACGTGATCGAGTTCCGCTCGGGCGACATCGCCTCGTTCTGGCTGCTGCACACCTGCAGCGCCGCGTTCGCGGGCCTGTCGCACCTGCATCACCACCCGTTGCTGCATCCGGAGCGCCTCTTCGAACGCATGCTGGAGCTTGCGGGCGCGCTGATGACGTTCTCCAAGTCGCACGGCCTCGCCGACCTGCCGGTCTACGCGCACGACGCGCCCGGCCCCGCGTTCGCGAAACTCGACCACATCGTGCGCGAGCTGCTGGAGACGGTCATCTCCACGCGCTCCTTCGCGATCGCCATCAACGAGGTGCGGCCGTCGTACTACCAGGCGCGCCTCGAGTCCGAGAAGATCGACACGGGCACGCGCTTCTACCTCGGCGTGCAGGCGAGCCTGCAGCCGTCCGAGCTCGTCGACGCGATCCCGATGCGCCTGAAGATCGGCTCGGCCGACGACGTCGAGAAGATGGTGCTGTCGGCCGTCGCCGGCGTGCGCCTCTCGCATGCGCCGCAGGTGCCCGTCGCGATCCCGGTGCGCCCGGGCCACTACTACTTCGCGCTCGAGCCGCGCGGCGCGCTGTACGACCGCATGCTGCAGTCGCGCGCCATCAGCGTGTACGCGCCGAGCGGCCTGCCCGACCTGCACCTGGAGCTGTTCGCGCTGAACGGCGAGCAATAGACGGGCGACGACCCGCCGCGCCACCAGGCTGACCTGCAAGACAAGATTTCAGGGAAGAACTTCGATGAGCACTGCTCCCACCCCCTCGCTGCTCGGCGCCGCGGCGCCCGCGCCGGCGAGCGTCCGCGTCTCGGCCGTCAACACCGAGCCGCGCACCCTGCTGGACCTGTTCTACCAGGGCTTCTACATGATCTTCCTGCTGCGCAACGGCTACACGCCGTCCGACGCGGCGACGTTCCGCGAGCGGCTCAAGCAGCTGCTGGCGCAGGTCGACCGCGGCGCGCAGAAGCTGCAACTGCAGGCCGACGACGTCTACCAGTCGAAGTTCGCGTTCTGCGCGCTGATCGACGAGATCGTGCTGATGTCGAAGCTGCGCATCCGCGACGAATGGGAACGCAACCCGCTGCAGCTCGAGATGTTCGGCGAGCACATGGCGGGCGAGCGCTTCTTCGATACGCTCGAGAAGCTGCGCGGCGAAGGCGCCCGCCGCGTGCAGGTGCTGGAGGTTTTCCACATGTGCCTGCTGCTCGGGTTCCAGGGCCGCTACATCCTCGAGGGCGTCGAGAAGCTCGGCTACCTCACTGCGCGACTCGGCGACGAGATCGTCCATCTGCAGGGCCGGCGCGCGCCGTTCGCGCCGCACTGGGCCCCGCCCGACACCATCGCGCACAAGCTGCGCAGCGAAGTGCCGATGTGGGTGATGGGCAGCGTGTTCGCGGTCATCGCGCTCGTCTCGTTCATCGGCCTGCGCCAGCATCTCCACGGCCAGACGGACGCCGACCTCGGCCGCTACGCGGACGTCGTCAAGCTCGCGCCGCAACCGGCGTACGTCACCATCACGCTGCCATGAGCGCGCTGCCCGACGTGAGCGGCCTGGCCTCGCTCGAAGGCGAGCTGGGCAACCTGGGCCAGGCGCTCGACGCCCTCGCCTCGCGCCTCGACTTCAGCGCGCTGCTCGACGACAACGAGCGCCTGCTCAAGGTCTCCACCGCGCTGCCCGCGCTCGCGCTGCTGCCCGAGCACCTCGTGCTGCGCGAGAGCGTGAGCCAGCCGTTCGAGCTCGTGCTCGATTGCGTGTCGACCTCCGCGCAGTTCGAGCTGAAGCAGTTGCTCGGCGAGCAGATGACCGTCAGCCTCAAGCAGGCCGACGGCGGCTACAAGCCCTGGCACGGCTACGTCACGCAGGCCGCGCAGCTGGGCAGCGACGGCGGCCTCGCGCGCTACCGGCTCACGATGGGCCCGTGGATGAACTGGCTCGCGCTGCGGATGGACTCGTTCGTGTTCCAGGACAAGACGGCGATCCAGATCATCGAGGACGTCTTCGCCGACTACCCGGCCGCGCAATGGCGGCTCGCGCTCGGCGACGAGACGCTCTCCGCGCTGCGCGTGCGCAGCCTGTGCACGCAGTATCGCGAAACCGACCTCGCGTTCGTCTCGCGCCTGCTCGCGCAGGAGGGCCTGCACTGGTACTTCGAGCATCTCGACGACGACGCCGGCGCGCAGGCCGACACGCAGAACCTCGCGCGCCACGTGCTCGTGATCGCCGATGCCGACGTCGAGCGCGCCGACCTCGGCCCGCTGCGCTTCACCGCGCAGCATCCGACCGCCTTCGAGCCCGGTCTCGAGGATCCCGTCACCGCCTTCATGGCGCAGCGCAAGCTGACCACGAATGCCGTCACGCTGGGCAGCTGGGACTATCGCCAGCTCGCGGGCACGTCGGCATCGGCGCAGTCGGCGCTGGAGCTCGGCGACGTGCCCACGCTCGAACGCTACGACGGCGCCGGCGCCTACCGCTACCAGGACGGCGACGGCGCGAACCGCGCCGCCGGCCTCGCGCTCGCGGCGGCGGAGCTGCAGGCCAAGCGCTTCGAGGGCATCGGCGCCGCGCGCGTGATGTGCGCGGGCGCGCGCTTCTCGCTGATCGACCATCCGAGCTACGGCGCCAACACCACCGCGTTCGACGACCCCGGCGCGCTGCTCGCGAGCCACGCGCGCGACGACAACGCCTTCACCCTGCTCGCCGTCGAACACGAGGCCACCAACAACCTCGGCAGCGACGCCGCACGCCTGCTCGGTCGCGGCGCGCTCGAGCGCGGCACGTACAAGAACCGCTTCGACTGCGTGCTCGCGGCCGTGCCCGTGGTGCCGCCGCGGCCCGTCGCGCCGACCGCGCCCTTCGGACTCACCGCGCGCGTGGTGGGCATCGAGAGCGCCGTCGTCACCGCCGAACGCGGCCACCGCGTGAAGGTGCAGATGCACTTCCAGCGCGGCGAGCAGCCCAACGCCGGCGGCCGGCCCACCGGCTTCGGCGCGGACGCCCAGGGCAACGCGCCCGGCGACGAGCGCTCCGGCACCTGGGTCCGCGTGGGCGGCCCGGCCGCGGGCGCCAACTGGGGCGCGCTCTACACGCCGCGCATCGGCACCGAGGTCGCGCTGCAGTTCATCGAGGGCGACATCGACCGCCCCGTCATCGTCGGCGCGGTCTACGGCGGGGGCGACGCCTCGCCGTTCGCGGCGGGCGTCGACAGCGGCGTCAACCACCCCGGCGTGCTGTCCGGCCTGCACAGCCAGCGGCTCGACGGCGGCGGCTTCAACCAGTTCGCGCTCGACGACGCGCCCGGCCAGCTCCGCGCGCGCCTGCACGCGAGCCACGCCGACACCGAACTCGGTCTCGGCCACCTGATCCAGCACACCGCCGACGACGCCCAGCGCGGCACGTGGCGCGGCGCCGGCTTCGAGGCCGGCACCGCCGGCTGGGCCAACGTGCGCGGCGCGCAGGGCCTGCTGGTGTCGACCACCGCGCGCGCCGGCACCTACGGCAGCGCGCAGGCCACGCAGATGGACGCCACCGAGAGCGTCGCGCAGCTCAACGCCGCGCGCGATCTCGGCCAGCTCCTGGGCCAGGCCGCCAGCGCCGTGCAGGCGCAGACGCTCGCCACGCATGCGGACGGCGCGGCCGTCGCGAGCTTCGTCAAGACGATCGACGCCACGCAGGACGGCAAGCACCCGGACACCGTCAACGGCCAGCCCGCGATGCAATCCGGCGACGGCCGCACGCCGGGCAGCAAGCCGGTCGACGCCTTCGCGCAGCCGGTCGTGCTGCTCGACACCCCGAGCGCCGCGCTCGCCGCGAGCGCGGCCAGCCTGGCGCACTTCTCGGGCCAGTCGACCAGCGTCACCGCGCAGGGCGACGTCCACCAGGTCGCGGCGCACACGCTCGCGCAGGTCAGCGGCGGCACCACGAGCGTCTACGCGCACGAGGGCGGCATCGCGGCAATGGCCGCCAACGGGCCCGTCACGCTGCGCGCGCACGCCGACACGCTCAGCATCCTCGCCGACCAGGCCATCACGATCACGTCCGTCAACGACGAGATCCGCGTCGGCGCCAGCCAGCAGATCCAGCTCGTCGCGGGGCAGTCGTCGATCACGCTCAGGGGCGGCGACATCGAGTTCAAGACGCCGGGCGCGTTCACCGTGCACGGCGCGACGCACGCGTTCCTCGGCGGCGGCAGCGAGCCGGCGACCCTCGCGGCGCTGCCGACCGGCGCCATCGGCGAGCCGGTGCGCTTCGTCGAGCTGAGCTACCACTACGACGACCTGACGCCGATCGGCGGCGCGCCCTACAAGGTGACGTTCCAGACCGGCGAAGTGCTGCAGGGCACGCTCGACGCGGACGGGTTCGCGCGCATCGAGGGCGTGCCCAAGGGAACGTACCGCGTCGACTACGGCGAAGATCCCGCGGCCTGGGTCGCGCCGCCGCTCGACGAGCTTCCGTGGGACAAGCCGGACGTCAAGGCCGAGGCGCAGCGCCTGGTCGACGAGGCCCGCCGCAAGCGCGGCATCGACAGCGACAGCGACAACGGAGACGCCGCGTCATGAGCGCCAGGGACATCATCGACGACGCGGTCGTCTTCCTGAAAAGCCTGATCCTCGGCGACTTCGTCGAGGAGCAGCCCGTGTCCGCGCAACTCGTCGGCGGCGTCATCGCGCTCATCCCCGTGGTGCAGCAGGTCATGAACGCGCGCGACGTCTCGGGCGTGCTGTTCCGCATCAATCGCAAGGGCGGCTTCGCCAAGGCGACGCGCGAGGACTACATGAGCCTCGGCTTCGCGGCGCTGGCCGTGATCCCGGAAGCGGGCAGCGTGTTCAAGATGGTCTTCAAGCCGCTGTGGAAGGAGCGCCGGCTCGCGGGCGCGGCGCTTCGCACGGGCATGGAGATGATCGAGCGCATGCTGGGCATGGCCAAGGGCGGCGCGGTGAAGTGGATCAAGGCGCTCGAATGGGGCAGCCTCACGGAACAGGCGATCGCCGGGGTGTCCGAGGCGCTCGAAGCGATGGAGGAGATGCTCGTGTTCCTGTCGGAGCCGCACTGGTGGGTTCCCGGGGAGCTCGCGGGCACGGCCAAGTGGGCGCTGCAAGGCGTGCGCGCCATGAAGGGCAACATCGCCGAGCCGCTGACGCAGGGCGTGGAAGCCATCCACGGGTTCGTGAACGACCTGCTCGGCGAAGACGGTGCCGCCATGGCGATGGCCGTGGTGGCTGTCGTGGCGTCCACGTCGACCAAGCCGCACGGCAAGGCCGAGAAGACGGCCGCCGCGCACATCGAAGCCGAGCACGCGGCCAGCACGGGCCATCCGGCCCAGAAGTCGGGCGCCAAGCCGGCGCCGGCGCCCGAGCACATCCAGACGGGCGGGCGCCCGACGCAGAGTGTCGACGTGGGAGCCGCCGACACGCCGACCCACACCTCGAAGCCGACCCGCAAGTCGTTCCCGAACGTCACGGACGCGCTGCTGGGCATCGCGGGCGAGCACATCGTCGACTACCACTGCCTCGAAGGCAAGAAGTGGGGCACGGGCTGGACCCGGCACGACCTCGGCGATGACGGTACGTGGTCGGAGAATCCACTGGCCGGCCTGTCGACCACGGGCAAGCTGAACGACCATGGCAAGCTGAAGCTGCTGTCGCATCTGTCGATCGATGCGCGGGGGCAAGGCATCGACGGTGTCTGGCGGAAGAAGCCGAGCGGCCCGCAGAAATACGCGGTCGTCGAAGCGAAGGCGTCCGGCGATCCGCTCAAGTCGCTCTCGAAGCTGCTGGGCTCGAACGTGCACGACAAGGACAAGCTCGGCGCCTACCAGGCCCAGCAGCAGGCGGCGAAGGCGGCGGCCAAGAGATCCAAGCGAAGCGCCGGCACGGCGACCCAGAGCAAGCGGAGCGCGGGCGGGGCCGCCGTTCCCTCCGGCCAGGCCGCGCCGGCCGCGGGCAGCGGGAAACCGGCCAAGGAAGTCATGCCGATGAGCCACCTGTGGGTGCAGCAACGCCTGGCCTCGCTCTTCGACCTCGACGTGCGATACGACATGTGGAAGCCGAGCGGCGACGGGGTGAACTACTCGCGCCACGTCATGCTGGTGAGCTTCCCGCACATCCTCGATCATCTGAAGGCGGTGGAGGCCGCCGTCGTGAACAACACGCGCCCCGTCGACGCGGATCACGTCAGCCATGAAATCACGCGTGAATTCGGGGACCAGCAGCTGGACGAAGTCGAGCAGCAGCGGACCCAGCGCGCGTCCAAGCAAGCAGTCACCACGCCATGATCACTTCCTCGAACAAGCCGTTCGCCGAACGCCGCCGCCAGAAATTCGCGGACGAGGCGGCCTTCTCGTATGCGGACAACTTCTTCGTCACGAAGTGGGCGCCCGACATGCAGGCCTGGTGCGCCGACCAGAGCCTGACGCTCAAGACGCGCGCCAACTACGCGACAGGCTTCGCGGACCTGTCGTTCGATTTCCTGGTGCGCTCGTACACGAGCGGCGCGGACATCGACGACGTCCGCGCGAATTTCAGCCAGGTGGTCGAGCGTTACGTCCAGGCCGCGAAGCTGGAGCGCGAGCTGAGCGGCGAGCCGGCCATGCCGGCCTTCGATTTCACCCACAAGGACGACTACGCCCGCCTGGTGGCGCTGCTGTCGCTCGCGATCCTGCTGCACCGGGAAGACCAGATCTCCGCGGTCTACTCGCTGTTCAAGGACGGCGCGCCGGACAAGACGGATGCCTTGGTCGAGGATCTTCTCTCCCGGTACCTTCCGGACCGCCCGTTCCTGGACACCTGGTACCACGAGGATCCGTACATCCACCTCCTGGACGCGACGGCGGAGACGCCGGAGCAGGAGAAGCAGGCCGACCTGCTGAAGTACCTGAAGGCCTGGTACGCCGGCATGAAGGGCGTCGCCTGGCATGACAGCCACAAGCGTCAGACCCCCAAGAGCGACGGCGGCTATTTCGGATACTGGGCGTTCGAGGCCGCGGCCGTGGCGTACCTGTACCAGGTCGACGACAAGCCCTTCCGCGACCAGCTCGTCTATCCGAAGGACCTGGCCGACTTCGCGCGCTCGATGCCGCGCACGGGCATGCCGGAGCTCGCGAGAAGCGAGGCGACCAATCTTCGATGCGACGGCGGCAAGCCGTGTCCTCGCGACGGATGGTGGTTCACGCCCGCCAGGCAGGACAGCCGCAAGCTGTTCAAGGCCGGCGAGCCCATGCCGATCTATGCCAGCGACTACGGCCTGACGATCTGGCAGTGGGACGCCAACCAGGCCGCTTAAGCGGACAACGCTTGCCCGGGGTCAGGCCGCCTCGGCGACCCGCGCGGCCGATCGCCGCAGCAGCACCGGGATCGACTTCGACGTCGGCGTGTTGCTGACGTCGCCGACGCTGTCCAGCGGGACCAGCGGATTGGTCTCCGGGTAGTACGCGCCGATGCAACCGCGCGGAATGTCGTAGGCGACGATGCGGAACCCGTCGGCGCGGCGCTCGATGCCGTCGTGCCAGACGGTCTCCATGTCGACCCAGTCGCCGTCCTCGAAGCCCAGCATTGCGATGTCGGCCGCGTTGACGAACACGACACGACGCTGGCCGAACACGCCGCGGTAGCGGTCGTCGAGCGCGTAGATGGTCGTGTTGTACTGGTCGTGCGAGCGCGTCGTCATCAGCGTCATCAGCCGCTCGCCGTGCAGCGCCTTCGCGCGGCGGATCGGGGTGTCGAGCTGGATCGGGTGCGCGATGAAGTTGGCCTTGCCGGTGTCCGTCTTCCACACGCGGTCGCGCGAGGCGACGCCGAGATGGAAGCCGCCCGGCTCCGCGACGCGCTTGTTGTAGTCGGCGAAACCGTCGATCGAGTCGGCGATCGCGTCGCGCACGCGGGCGTAGTCGGCGGCGTAGCCGAGCCAGTCGACCTTCGCACTGCCGAGCGTCGCGTGCGCGAGGTTCGCGACGATCGCCGTCTCGGACCGCAGGTTGCGCGAGGCCGGCGCGTTCATGCCGTACGAGATGTGCACCATGCTCATCGAGTCCTCGACCGTCACGCCCTGCGGCACGCCGGCCTGCACGTCGATCTCGGTGCGGCCCAGCGTCGGCAGGATCAGCGCCTGGCGGCCATGCACGAGGTGGCTGCGATTGAGCTTGGTCGCGATCTGCACGGTGAGGTCGCACTGGCGCAGCGCGTCGAAGGTGCGGGGGGTGTCGGGCGTGGCGATCGCGAAGTTGCCGCCGAGCGCGACGAACACCTTCACCTCGCCCGCGAGCATCGCCTCGATCGTCTCGACGACGTCGTGGCCGTGCTCGCGGCGCGGCTCGAAGCCGAAGGTCTTGCCGAGGCGGTTGAGGAAGGCCATCGTCGGCTTCTCCTCGATGCCGACCGTGCGGTTGCCCTGCACGTTCGAGTGCCCGCGCACCGGGCACAGGCCCGCGCCCGGGCGGCCGATGTTGCCGCGCATCATCATCAGGTTCGACAGCATGTGCACCGTCTGCACCGAGTTCTTGTGCTGCGTGATGCCCATGCCCCAGGTCGCGATCACGCGCTCGCCCGTGGCGTAGATGCGCGCCAGATCCTCGATGTCCTCGCGCGCGACGCCCGACTCGGCGACGAGCGTGGGCCAGTCCTCGGCGCGCAGGTCGTCGGTGAACGCGTCGAAGCCGGCGCAATGCTCGGCGATGAAGTCGACGTCCAGCACGCGGGTCGCGCCGGCGACGCGGGCGTCGTCATCGAGCTCCAGCACGCGCTTGGCCACGCCCTTGAGCAGCGCGAAGTCGCCGCCGATCTTCGGGCGGACGAACGTCGACGCGATCGGCGTGCTCGACATCGTCAGCATCTCGACCGGATGCTGCGGGCTCGCGAACTTCTCGAGGCCGCGCTCCTTCAGCGGGTTCACCGACACGATCTTCGCGCCCCGCCGCGACGCCTCGCGCAGCTCGCCGAGCATGCGCGGGTGGTTCGTCGCCGGGTTCTGGCCGAAGATGATGATGGTGTCGGCGAGCTCGAAGTCCTCCAGCAGCACCGTGCCCTTGCCGATGCCCACGGTCGACGGCAGGCCGCGGCTCGTGGCCTCGTGGCACATGTTCGAGCAGTCGGGGAAGTTGTTGGTGCCGAACATGCGCACGAACAGCTGGTAGACGAAGGCGGCCTCGTTGCTCGCGCGGCCCGAGGTGTAGAAGGCGGCCTCGTCCGGATGCTTCAGCGACTTCAGGTGGGTCGCCACCAGCGCGTACGCGTCGCTCCACGAGATGGGGCGGTAGGTATCCGTCGCCTCGTCGTAGGCGACCGGGTCCGTCAGGCGGCCGTGCTGCTCAAGCTCGTAGTCGCTCTGCTTCATCAGCGCGGCGACGGTGTTGCGGGCGAAGAAGTCCGGCGTGACGCGCTTGGACGTCGCCTCCGCCGCGACGGCCTTGACGCCGTTCTCGCAGAACTCGAACGTCGACGAGTGCTTGCGGTCGGGCCAGGCGCAGCCCGGGCAGTCGAAGCCGTCCGGCTGGTTCTGCTTGAAGAGCGTGCGGTAGTTGCCCGCCGACACCTTCTCCTTGATCAGGTTGACGGCGACGTACTTCAACGCACCCCAGCCGCCGGCGGGCTGCTGGTAGGGTTCGATGCGCCCTTCGTCCTTGATGCTCTTCATTGCGGCTGTCGGTGTCGACACGGGATGGAGCTTCCAGAATACGCAGGCGCGTCGACGACAGGGCATACACTTCGCGGTCGATTGAAAGAGTACAGTTCTGGCGCGAATCCGATATTTCCGCATCTGTGCTCCACGCCGCCCCGGACGACGATGACGCTCTACGAAACGCTCGCCAAGGACATCGAGGCCACCATCCGCCGCGGCGTGCTGCGCCCCGGCGACCGGCTGCCGTCCGTGCGCGAAGCGAGCGTCAGGCACGGCGTCGCGATCACGACGGTGTTGCGCGCCTACGGCCGGCTCGAGAGCCGCGGGCTGATCGAGAGCCGCCCGCAATCCGGCTACTTCGTGCGCGCCGGCGACAGCGCCAGCCGCCGCGCGACGCCGGCGCTGCAGACGTCGAAGCCGGCGACGACCTCGTCGCAGGTCGACGTCAGCCGCCTCGTGCTGTCGACGCTGCGCTCGATCGGCAGCCACGACGCCGTGCCGCTCGGCTCGCCCTATCCCGATCCGTCGCTGTTCCCGTTCGAGAAGATCAACCGCTACGCCAACGCCATCGGCAAGCGCGAGGCCGCTTGGCGGCTCACCGAGGCGCTGCCGCCCGGCGACCCCGGCCTGATCCGCCAGATCGCGCGCCGCCACGCCGAGAACGGCATGCCCGTCGACCCGGCCGAGATGATCGTGACCGTCGGCGCGACCGAGGCCATCAACCTGTGCCTGCAGGCGGTCGCGCGGCCGGGCGACGCCGTGGTCGTCGAGTCGCCGACGTTCTACGCGATGCTGCACGCGATCGAGCGCATGGGCATGCGCGCGATCGAGGTCGCGACGCATCCCGAGCACGGCATCGACCTCGACGCGCTGGCCCGCATCCTCAAGACGCGCCGCGTCGCCGCCTGCATGGTGATGCCGAACTTCCAGAACCCGCTCGGCTTTCGCATGTCCGACGAGAACAAGCGCGCGCTCGTCGAGCTTGCCGCGCGCCACGAGTTGCCGATCATCGAGAACGATGTCTACAACGAGCTGCACTTCGGCAAGAGCCATCCGAGCACGCTGAAGTCCTTCGACACGCAGGGCCTCGTGCTGTACTGCTCGTCGTTCTCGAAGAGCCTGACCGCCGCCTACCGCGTCGGCTGGGCGCTGCCGGGGCGATGGCGCGACCGCGTCGAGAAGCTCAAGTTCCTCAACACGCTCACGACGCCCGTGATCCCGCAACGCGCCATCGCGGCCTACCTCGAGCGCGACGGCTACGAGCGCCACCTGCGCGCGCTGCGCCGCCTGTACGAGCAGCAGGCGCGGCTGATGCGCGCGGCGGTCGAGCGCTTCTTCCCGGAGGGCACGCGCGCGTCGCGGCCCGCGGGCGGCTACGTGCTGTGGGTCGAGCTGCCCGCGCCGGTCGACTCGATGGCGCTGTACCGCGACGCCCTCGAGCGCGGCATCACGATCGGCCCCGGCACGATGTTCTCGACGTCCGACACCTACCGCCACTTCATCCGGCTCAACTACAGCTACGCGTGGTCGCCGGGCATCGAGGGCGCGTTGCGGATCGTCGGCCGGTTGGCCGCGGCCGCGTCGCGCTGATCAGCAGCGCGGCCCCAGCGGAAAGATCGCCGCGCAGAACTCGACGCCCTCGCCCGTCAGCATCGCCATCGCCCGGCCGTTGTCCTCGTCCTCGCGGACTTCGACGAGGCCCGCTTCGTTCAGCGAACTGAGCGCACGCCGCAGCGTGCTCATCGCGAGCTCGGAGCGCTTGCTCAGGCGCGCGAGCGACCACGGCGCGCCCGGCTCCTCGCAGAAAGCCGCGTGCAGCTGGAAGAGCAGGCCGGCGACCGCGGGGTCGAGGTCGTCGGCGGAAGGCGTGGAGTCGTCGGATGACATGGTCGTCCTTGCGAAGCGTTCGATGCGCAGCATAGCCGCGACCGCGGGGGAACGGGCCATGGCGAGCGGGGTCGGCGCGATTTCGCGCCGTGCGCATCGTCGCGCCCGCGTGCCGCCGGCGTCGATGCCGCATCCGTGCGACGCCGTGGCGCATGCGCACAACACCCGCTTCGTGGGGAGGCGGCTTCGCGACGGCGCCGCTAACCTTCGCCTCGAAATCGCTTCGGGGTTAGTTTTCTCCCTGTTGGCCCGGAGCGGCTTCTGGTCCGCCGGCCGTCATGGTCGGCGGGCCGCCTTGGCTAACCAGTCATCGAGGCGCTCGTCGCGAAGACGATCCGCATCGACTTCGACAAGAAAAAACCGCAGCGCGCCGGAGCTCGGTGCGGCTTCGTTGGCGAGCGCCAGGACGGCCGCGGCGACGCGGCGGCTTATCGCAGGGCGGCCGGCGTCAGCGTCGTGCCCGTGGCCACGCCGGTGAGCAGGTTCGTGCCGTAGGAATTCACCTTCGCCGGGCTCGGCGCGGAGATGCCCACCGCGCTGCCGGTCACCACCGAGTCGTGCAGCGAGAACACGGCGTTCACGCCGATGCCCTGGATGCCGAAGTTGATGTTCTTGTCGATGATCGTGTCGACCAGCGCGATCGGGCTGCTGGCCGTCGCATTGCTGTACACGCCGACGTTGTTGCCGTAGATCTTCGTGTGCGTCACGAAGATGCGCGACGTGGTGCTCGCGACCGTCGAGATGCCCGCGCCCGGATTGTCCGTGCCGTTGGTGCCGGTGAAGCCGTGGATGACGCAGTCGTCGATGTGGACGTCGCCGTTGATCACGCGAACGCCGGAGAGGCTGCTGCCGACCGTGGACAGCCCTTCGAGAACCAGCTTGCGCAGGTACACCGTCGAGCCGGTGGGCACGTTGACGGTGATGCCGTTGGTGCCGGCCACGAGGATCCCCGCGGTGCCCGCGCCGTCGCTGGCGAGCGTGATGCTCTTGGTGATGGTGACGGCGCCGAAGCCGCCCGGATCCATCGTGTCGATCTCACCACCCTCGGCAGTCTTGGAGATCGCTCCGGCGAAGGTCTTGCACGGCGCCGTGCGACTGCACGGATTGACATCGTCGCCGGTTCCCGAAATCCAGGTGCGCGTGGCCTGCGCGTGCGCCTGGCTGGCGACGACCAGCGCGCCGGCCCACAACGTGGCGCGCATCAGCTTGCCGATGGACATGAACATGCGTCTCTCCTATGCATCGATGAGCGGTGTACGAGTTGCTGTGCTCGAAGTCCGCGGGACGGCCAGCATACGTTGCCCATCCCGCCATCGACCACGCGAATCGCGGCTGTTCGCGCAAATGCACACGGTTCGCGCGACATGCTGCAGCGACGCTGCAAGTACCGCGCGAATGACACGACGCGCGTGCAAGAACGGATGACGCGGGGCGTCGAGGATGCCCTACATCGCCCGGCGTCCGGTCGTGGTTGGCGTGGCGACATCGAGCGCGACATCGCGCCATGCCCGCAGGCCGGATCGGAAGACGCCACCGTGACTTCGCTGCCGTGCGCGCTGATCGACAAGCGCGGGCCCGAAAAGCAAAAAACCGCAGCAAGCCAGGCTTGATGCGGTTTCGCTGGTCTTGCGACCGTATTTGGTTGCGGGGGCTGGATTTGAACTTTGGGTTATGAGGCCAAAACCCGTTTGAGTAGATCAGTCGGTGCGAATCGACTTTGGTCGTGTTTTCAAGGCTCTTACCTATGAACATTGCCTCGCTGCGCTGTCACTCATAGCGCCACTCGAAGCCGACGATCAATTCATAGTGTGACAGTCAACGGAAGTAGTGTAACCATCGTACATGACCGTTGGGCCGCTCGGGAGGGCGGATTCAACCGGTCGATGCAACGGCTTCGCTGAACATCTCAGCGGGTGTGTGGAAGCCGAGCGTCTTGCGCGGCCTCTCGTTCAATTGTCTCGCGATCGCGTTGAGCTGAGTCTGAGAGAAGTTCGAGACGTCCATGCCCTTGGGCATGTACTGCCTCAGCAAGCCGTTCGTGTTCTCGTTGCTGCCGCGCTGCCAAGGGCTCTGCGGGTCGCAGAAATAGACCTGGATGTCGGTGGCCATCGTGAACTGCTTGTGGGCATGCATCTCGGTGCCTCGATCCCAGGTCAGGGATTTGTACAGTTCCTGAGGCAGCTTGCTAGCGTTCTTGATCAACGCGTTGACGACGGTCTGCGAGTCCTTGCCTTCGAGTTTCACCAACATCACGTACCGCGTTTGGCGCTCGACCAAAGTCGCGATCTGGCTGTTGTGGCTGCCGAAGACCAGATCGCCTTCCCAATGACCAGGCACGGCTCGGTCGTCGGCTGACGCGGGCCGCTCGCTGATCGACACAGCGTCTGCGATCTGCCCGTGGATCGCAGTCTTCTGCGTGTAGTGCCGTGAGCGGCGCATGCCACGCGTTCGCCGCAGGTATTCCAGCAGTTCCTTCTTCAAGGCGCCACGCGCTTGAATGAACAGGCTGCGGTAGATGGTCTCGTGTGACACGTGCTGGCTCTCGTTCGCGTTCGTGCGTGCGGGGGCCTTCGTGACGAATCGGATGAGCCGCGATCCCCGTTGCAAGGTCGCCCGACGCGCGCCCGGGTGCACGGCCCATCGCCAGACCCGCTCCTCCCTAGTTTGTCACGTTGACCACGTCACCACGCCCTCCTACGCTTCGAGCGCCTCAGCCACCCACCGTTGCGCGCTCGACGCCAACGAAGGAGCGAATCGATGTCCGTCGAACGTCTTGCGAAGGTGCTGCTTCCGTTGTGCGGAGCGCTTTGTGTGCAGGCAGCGCACGCCAACGTCTGGGAACTCACCTACGAGCAGCCCGCCGTGCAGAACACCACCGCGACGTTCT
>JASLEM010000579.1 GCA_030151165.1 Burkholderiaceae bacterium | reverse complement strand
CTCGACCTCTCGCGCGTGCTCGCGGGACCGTGGGCCGGGCAGTTGCTGGCCGACCTGGGGGCGGACGTCGTGAAGGTCGAACGCCCCGGCGTGGGCGACGACACGCGCTCGTGGGGCCCGCCGTGGCTGAAGGACGCGGCCGGCGAGCAGACGCGCGACGCCGCGTACTACTTCTGCGCGAACCGCAACAAGCGCTCGGTCGCGATCGACATGGCCGCCGCCGAGGGCCGCGCGCTGGTGCGCCGGCTCGCGATGGAGGCGGACGTCGTGCTCGAGAACTTCAAGGTCGGCGGCCTCGAGCAGTACGGGTTGGACTACGCGAGCCTGAAGGCGCTGAAGCCGGACCTGGTCTACTGCTCGATCACCGGCTTCGGCCAGACCGGCCCGTACGCGCAGCGTGCCGGCTACGACTTCCTGATCCAGGGCATGGGCGGGCTGATGAGCGTCACCGGCCGCGCCGATGGCGAGGAGGGCGCGGGCCCGCAGAAGGTCGGCGTCGCGCTGACCGACATCCTCACCGGCCTCTATGCGACCGTCGGCGTGCTGGCCGCGCTGGCGCACCGCGACCGCACCGGCGAGGGCCAGCACATCGACCTCGCGCTGCTGGACGTCCAGATCGCCTGCCTCGCCAACCAGACCGCCAACTACCTGATCGGCGGGACGGTGCCGCGCCGCATGGGCAACGCGCATCCGAACATCGTGCCGTACCAGGACTTCCCGACCGCCGACGGCGACATGATCCTGGCGGTCGGCAACGACGGCCAGTTCGCGAAGTTCTGCGAGGTCGCGGGCAAGCCCGAGCTGGCGCGCGACGAGCGATTCGCGACCAACGCCGCGCGCGTGAAGCACCGCGCCGAGCTGATCCCGCTGCTGCGCCAGACGACCGTGATGCGCACGACGCGCGAATGGATCGTCGCGCTCGAGACCGCCGCCGTGCCGTGCGGGCCGATCAACCGCCTCGACGAGGTCTTCGCCGACCCGCAGGTGATCGCGCGCGGGCTGCGCATCGACCTGCCGCATGCCGTGGCCGGCAGCGTGCCGGGCGTCGCCAATCCGATCCGGCTGTCGGCGTCGCCGGTCGCCTACGACCGCGGGCCGCCGACGCTGGGCGAGCACACGCAGGAAGTGCTGCGCGAATGGCTGGGCGCGGAGTCGATGTTCGCGCCGTTGTGAGGCGCAGCTCGCGCGGCGCGCGCGTGACGCGTCTCGCCCGCGCACTCGCGCGCGAGGCTCACTCGCCTTCGGAGTCCTGTTCGTCCGTCGGATTCGTCGCCGCGGCGACGCGGTAGGCCTCGTTGGCCCAGGCGCCGAAGTCGCCGTTCTTGCACCGCATGCTGCAGAACGGGCGCGCCGGGTTCGACGGGCCGTACTTGCAGGGCTCGCGGCAGGCGGGGCAGGTGATGTCGCGCTCGGGGCCGCTCAGGCCGGGCGGGATGGCGGAGCCACTCATCGTCGTCTCTTCAATCAGGTCAGGGTCGAACGCTCAGGCGCACAGCGCGAGTTCGAAGCCCAGGTCGTCGGTGTACGGGCGCAGGCGACCTTCGGCGTCGGCCTTCATCAGGCGGATCGACACCATCAGGCGATGGCCGCTGATCTCGGGCACGAGGTCGGCCTCCACCGGCAGCTTCACGCGCAGCAGGTGGTAGGTGCGCGTGGCCGGCAGGCTCTGCTGGTACTGGCCGCCGGCGGCGATCACCTTGTGCGGCACGCCGGACTCGCGCAGCAGGCCCAGCAGCACGTGCAGCGAGACGGAGAGCGGGGCCAGCGTGTCCGTCCAGCGCTGGAGGTCGGCGCGGCGCTGCTCGGCCGGGTGCTGCTGCCACGCGAAATACGCGGGCAGGTCGAAGGCGCAGGTGCCGCCCGGGATGCCGATGCGGCTGCGGATGCTCATCAGCCATTCGTTGGACGTCAACGCCTGCCCGGCCTTGCCGGGCGATTCGTTGAGATCCTTGAACGCGGCGTCGATGCGGTCGATCACCAGGTCCAGCGCCGCCTCGGAGATCGCCGGGTTGCCGCGATAGCTCAGCAGCAGCCCCTTGTGGCGATCGAGCTCCTTGAGGACGTCGGACTTCAGGTCGGCGCGCGCGGCGACGTCCATGATCTCGAACATCGATGCGAGCGCGTAGTGGTGGTCGACCGGATCGTCGCGTGCGATGAGGCCGGCCATGCGGTCGAACAGGTGTTCCAGGCGAAGCATCGTGCGGATGCCTTCGTTGAACGGGTATTCGTATAGGACCAAGGCGTTCTCGAATTCGTGCTGTGCTGCAGGGCGCGTGACCGCGATTGTTTCACACGAGTTACGCCTGCGCGGTCCCACGGATGCATCAGCCTGCAATTGCGGCTTTGTCCTACCAGGACTGCACGCCGATGTGGCGTATCGCGCTACGCGCCCGGGCCTTTGTCGCGGGGCGCCACGCCCGGCGCGGCCTGCCACGCGGCCCAGGTGGCGTCCACCGCGCGCGCCAGTTCGGCCAGCGAGAGGCCGTCGTTGAAGATCACCGCGTCCGCGATGGCCCGCCGCTGCGCGCGCGTGGCCTGCTGCGCGATCGTGCGCTCGACGGCGTCCGCGGCCCAGCCCGAGCGCTGCACGACCCGCGCGACCTGCGTGGCCGGCGTGCAGTCCACGACGAGCACGCGGTCGACCCGCGCGCGCCAGTTGGCCGATTCGGTCAGCAGCGGCACGTCGAACACGACGGCCTGGCTGGGCGCCGCGGCGGCGGCGGCCTCGCGCGTGGCGGCGCCGATCATCGGGTGCAGGATCGCCTCGAGCCGCGCGCGTTCGGCCGGCTGCGCGAACACCAGCGCGCGCATGCGGGCGCGATCCATGGCGCCGTCCGCGCCGATCATGTCGGGCCCGAACGCCGCGGCGATCGCGGGCAGCGCCGCGCCGCCGGGGGCCGTGAGCGCGTGGGCGAGGGCGTCGGTGTCGACCACCAGCGCGCCGAGGGCCGCGAAGCGGCGCGCGACGGTGCTCTTGCCGCTGCCGATGCCGCCGGTGAGGCCGATCCTGGGGCCGCGGTCCGACGCGGTCGCGTCGCGCGTCATCGCATCAGCCGGGGAGCGTGATCCCGATCCATTCGAGGCAGTTCGTCGCGCCGACCAGCATCACGATGAAGCCGCCGCCGACCAGGAACGGGCCGAACGGGTACTGCGTGTAGCGGCCGTGCTTGCCCATCATCGAGCGCGGCAGGTTGACGCACAGGCCGACGATGGAGGCGAGCAGGATGATCGGCAGGACGCCTTGCCAGCCCGTCCAGGCGCCGAGCGCGGCGAGCAGCTTCAGGTCGCCGCCGCCCATGCCTTCGCGGTTCATCAGCAGCTTGAAGCCCTGGGCGATCAGCCACAGCGGCATGAAGCCGGCGACGATGCCCCAGATCGCGGCGTGCAGCGGGATCGTCCAGCCGACCGCGGCGACGATCACGCCCAGCCACATCAGCGGGTAGGTGAGATCGTCGGGCAGGTACTTGGTGTCGGCGTCGATCAGCGCCATCGAAACCATCAGCGCGAACGCGGCGCACCAGGCGAGCGTGACGGGCTGCGGCCCGAAGCGCCAGGCCGCGAGCGCGAACAGCGTGCCGGTGCACGCCTCGACGATCGGGTAGCGGATGGAGATCGGCGTCTTGCACGCCGAGCAGCGCCCGCGCAAGGCGAGCCAGCTGACGATCGGCAGGTTCTCGTACCAGCGGATCTGGTGGCCGCAGTTCGAGCAGCGCGAGCGCGGCGTCGCGATGCCCAGGTGCGGCAGCGCCTCGAGTTCCGCGATCAGCTTCTCGCCGAGCTCGGTGTATTCCTTCGCCTGCGGCTTGCCGAGCGCGATCGGCAGCTCCTCGCCGCCGGCGAGCATCTCCGCGTCGCTCATCACCCACTCGCGCATCATGATGATGGGCTTGCGGTAGATCACCACGTTCAGGAAGCTGCCGACCAGGAGCCCGAAGACCCCCAGCACGACCGGCGACAACCACAGCGACCAGCTGTCCAACCCTCCGAAATCCTGCACGGGCTCAGACCACCTGGCCGATCTTGAAGATCGGGAGATACATCGAGACGACGATCCCGCCGATCAGCGTGCCGAGCACGACGATGATGATCGGCTCCATCAGGGTCGACAGGCCCTTGACCATCTCGTCGACCTCTTCCTCGTAGAACTCCGCGCAGCGCGCCAGCATGTCGTCGAGCGCGCCGGACTCCTCGCCGATGGCCGCCATCTGCAGCACCATGGTCGGGAACACGTTGGTCGTCGTCATCGCCGTGGTCAGCGCCGAGCCGGCCGCGACGTCGCGCTGGATCTGCTGCGTCGCGAGCGTGAAGACCAGGTTGCCGGCCGTGCCGCCGACGGAGTCGAGCGCCTCGACCAGCGGGACGCCGGCCGCGAACATCGTCGACAGCGTGCGCGTCCACCGGGCGACGACGGACTTCAGCACGAGGTCGCCGAAGATCGGCATCTTGAGCAGCAGCCGGTCCATGAACATCTGCATCTTCTCCGAGCGTTTCCAGCTCTGGATGAAGGTGTAGCCGCCGATGAAGATCACGCCGAAGATCAGCCACCAGTAGCGGATGAAGTAGTCGCTCATCGCCATCACGACGAGCGTGGGCGCCGGCAGTTCGGCGCCGAACGACGAGAAGACGGACTTGAACGACGGGATCACGAAGATCATGATCACGCTCAACACGACGAACGCCACGACGATGACCGCCGTCGGATAGATCAGCGCGGACTTGACCTTCTGCTTGATCGCGATCGTCTTTTCCTGGTACAGCGCGAGGCGTGCCAGCAGTTCTTCCAGGATACCGCCCGCTTCGCCGGCCTCGACCAGGTTGCAGTACAGCGCGTCGAAGTACATCGGGTGCTTGCGGAACGCCGACGACAGGCTGGTGCCGGTCTCGACGTCCGAGCGGATCTCGCTCAGCAGGCGCGTCATGCGCGGGTTCGTGGATCCGCGGCCGACGATGTCGAAGGCCTGCAGCAGGGGCACGCCGGCCTTCATCATGGTCGACAGCTGGCGCGTGAAGACGGCGATGTCCTTGCCCTTGATCGACTTGCCGCCGGCGGTGCGACGCTTCTTCACCTTCGTGACCATGACGCCCTGGCGGCGCATGCTGGCGCTGACCGCGGCTTCGCCACCGGCGCGCATTTCGCCGCGCACGAGCTTGCCGGCGCGGTCCTTGCCTTCCCACTCGAAGATGAAATCCGGGGCGCTCTTCGCCAATGCAGTAGCCATCAGTCCTCCAACCGCCCTGTCGGGCAAGTGGCTGCGATTCTGCCTTGGGAAAGGCGAGGTTTGAGATCGGTTGTCACGCCGTTCACTCGTTGGTACAAGAAATGACTTCCTCGAGCGTCGTGACGCCCAATTTCACCTTCACCAGCCCGGATTGGCGCAGGTCGCGCACGCCCTCGACCTTCGCCTGGCGGGCGAGGTCGGTCGCGGTGCCCTGCGCCAGGATCAGTCGCTGGATCTCTTCCGATATCGGCATGACCTGATAGATACCCACTCGCCCGCGGTAACCGTTGTTGCAATTCGCACAGCCGACCGCGCGGTACGGACGCCAGGTGCCGTCGAGCTCGTCCTCGCGGTAGCCGGCGCGGCGCAGCGCTTCCTGCGGATAGTCGGCCGGCACCTTGCAGGTCTCGCACAGGCGGCGCGCCAGGCGCTGCGCCGTGATGAGCAGGATGCTGGACGCGATGTTGAACGCGGCGACGCCCATGTTCTGCAGGCGCGTCAGCGTGGTCGGCGCGTCGTTGGTGTGCAGCGTGGACAACACCATGTGGCCGGTCTGCGCGGCCTTGATCGCGATGTCGGCGGTTTCCAGGTCGCGGATTTCGCCGACCATGATGACGTCCGGATCCTGGCGCAGGAACGACTTCAGCGCCGCGGCGAAATTCAGCCCCGCCTTGTCGTTGACGTTGACCTGGTTCACGCCCGGCATGTTGATTTCGGCCGGATCCTCGACGGTCGAGATATTCACGCCCGGCTGGTTCAGCATGTTCAGGCAGGTATAGAGCGACACCGTCTTGCCGCTACCCGTCGGGCCGGTCACGAGAATCATCCCGTACGGCCGCACGATGCAGTTCAGCAGGCGTTCCTTTTCCTGCGGCTCGTAGCCGAGCGCCTCGATGCCCAGGCGCGCGCTCGATGGGTCGAGAATCCGGATCACGATCTTCTCGCCGTACAGCGTCGGCAGCGTGCTGACCCGGAAATCGATCGTCTTGGCGCCGAACTTCAGCTTCATGCGGCCGTCCTGCGGCACGCGTTTTTCCGAGATGTCCAGGCGCGAGATGACCTTGATGCGCGACGCGAGCTTCTCCTTGATCGCGATCGGCGGCTGCGTGATCTCGCGCAGCTCGCCGTCGACGCGGAAGCGCACGCGGTAATGGAATTCGTAGGGCTCGAAGTGCAGGTCGGACGCGCGCAGGTTGATCGCGTCGACCAGCATCTTGTGCAGGAACTTGACGACGGGGGCGTCCTCGACCTCCTGCTGGACCTCGGCCGCCTTGTCGGGCGAGGCGTTCGGATCCTCGTCGGTGATCTCGAACTCGAAATCGGAGGACGCGATCGCCTCCATCGATTCCGCCGCCGACTTGCCCTGGTCGGACACCAGGCGCATCAGCTTGTCGTACTCGACGACGATCCATTCCGGCGCGAGCTGCGTCGCGAACTTGATGCGCTCGACGGCTTCCTGGTCGGTCGGGTCGGCGCAGGCGATGAAGAGCCGGCCGCCGCGCTTGCCGAGCGGGTAGATGCGGTACTGGGAGACGAGCTTGGCGTCGACGATGCCTTGCGGCAGCTGCTTGGGGTCGACGGCGTCGAGGTCGAGCAGCGGCACGGCGAGCGCGTTCGACAGCGCGTGCGCGAGGGCCAGCGGCCGCATGGTGCCGCTCTCGATCAGCTGCGCGACGAACGAACTGCGCTTGTCCTGGGCGACCTTGGTCAGGTCCTCGGCCACCTTGGCGTCGATGCGTCCCGCGCGCACCAATATGCGTGCGACCCCGGAGAGGTTCGTCTGGGGAGCTTCGATGAAAGAATCCACTGCCATCGTCGATGAGCCACTGTGATGTGTGAGCGGCGCACAACACGCCGAAGGGCGATCATCGCCCAAGCACTAGGTGAAGTAAATCGCGATAAGCCCGCGTAAACCCCGCCGTTCCTTGCGAGCGTCAAAAGCTTCGGAAATCGTCAGATAAGTCGCAAATCCGCGACCCGAATAGATTCAGGAAGTAACTCGGAGCCGGAAATGAAAAAGGAGCCCGGAGGCTCCTTTCGTCGACCCGCGGAGCCGAGGCTCCGGGTCGTCGTGCAGCGGCATCGAGCCGCGTCACTCAGTCGAATTCTGGTCGGGGTGAGAGGATTCGAACCTCCGGCCTCTACGTCCCGAACGTAGCGCTCTACCAGGCTAAGCTACACCCCGAATTCGCGAGCCCTTGCCGGGCCCTCGATTCAGACGCGCTCTTCGAGCGCGCTTTCCGATGTTCCGTGGAGCCGTCGTTTCCGATCTGCCCCGCTGTTTCATCGAGCTGGCGATTCTGGCACATCTTCGTGCCGTTCGGCAAGTGCCGACGAAAATTTGCCCTGGCGAACCGGGTCAGGACGAGCGTTCGATCGAGCGCGAGCACAGCTCCATCAGTGCGTCGCGCGCTTCCGACGGCGGCAGCACGGCCAGGCGCTCGCGCGCGTGGTCGGCCTCGCGGCGCGCGGCGGCGCGCGTCGCGTCGATCGCGCCGGTGTGGCGCACGATCTGCACGATCTCGGCGAGCTTCTCGACCTCGCCGTGCTCGATCGCATGGCGGATCAGCGCGGCTTCCTCCGGCGTGCCGTGCGCCATCGCGTACAGCAGCGGCAACGTGGGCTTGCCTTCGCGCAGGTCGTCGCCGACGTTCTTGCCGAGCGCGGCGGGGTCGCCCTCGTAGTCGAGCAGGTCGTCGATCAGCTGGAACGCGGTGCCGAGGGCGCGGCCGACGTCGGCGCAGGCGTCCTCGACATCGCGCGGCGCGTCGGCGATGACCGCGCCCAGGCGGGCGCTGGCCTCGAACAGCTTGGCGGTCTTGTAGCGGATGACGCGCAGGTAGTCGTCGACGGACAGGTCGGCGTCGTGCATGTTCATCAGCTGCAACACCTCGCCTTCGGCGATGACGTTGGTGGCGTCGGCCAGGACGTCGAGCACGCGCATGCGGCCCGTCTCGACCATCAGCTGGAAGGCGCGCGAATAGAGGAAGTCGCCGACCAGCACGCTCGCCGCGTTGCCGAACAGCGCGTTGGCGGTCGGGCGGCCGCGACGCAGCGCGGATTCGTCGACCACGTCGTCGTGCAGCAGCGTCGCGGTGTGGATGAACTCGATGATCGCCGCCAGCTCGAAGCGGCTCTGGCCGGTGAACGACAGCGCGCGCGAGAACAGCAGCACGAGGCGAGGGCGGATCCGCTTGCCGCCGGCGCCGATGATGTAGTTGGCGATCTGGTCGACGAGCGCGACTTCGGACGTCAATCGGCGGCGGATGACCTCGTCGACGGCCTGCATTTCGGCGGCCATGGGGTCGACAGGCAAGGGCGCGTGGGTGAGGGGGGCGTTCACGACGGTTCGCGGGAGGGGGGAAACCGGCATTATAGGAAGCCTGGAAGGCTCCCCGGCCGACTTCACATGCGTCTTTGACGTTCCAGGGGTCGCGTGATATGATCGACGGCTTCGCCGACCCATGGCAGTCCAAGCCCACCTGGGCTGGGCGTTACCGCGTGACCACACGCGGAGCGTTCCAGCCAGGGCCACACCCTCGAAATGCAAGTTTCGACCGTGTCGTCCGGGAGGCAGGTCCGGCCGATCCGTCGCGGGTCACCGATGCGAAGAAGTCAATTGAAAGGTCATTTATGTACGCGGTCGTAAAAACCGGTGGCAAGCAATACAAGGTTGCAGCCGGCGAAAAGATTAAGGTAGAACAGATTGCTGCGGACGTTGGCCAGGAAATCGTGTTGGACCAGGTTCTCGCAGTCGGCAACGGCGCGGAACT
>JASLEM010000566.1 GCA_030151165.1 Burkholderiaceae bacterium | reverse complement strand
ATCGACCTGCTCGACGCCTCCTGCGCCAAGCACTCGTGGCCGCTGCCGCAGGCGCTCGCCACGCTCGAGAAGCGCGGCAAGGGCGTCGCGGTGCTGCTCAATTGCGGCGAGCCGGCCGACCACCTCGTCGCGCAGCTGATGCCCGACGTCGACCCGTGCGAAGCCACCGCGAAGCGCCCGGTCGACCTGCGCACCTACGGCGTCGGCGCGCAGATCCTGCGCGAGCTGGGCGTCACGCGCATGCAGCTGCTCGGCCAGCCGCGCCGCATGCCCAGCATGACCGGATACGGGCTGGAGGTATCCAGCTTCATCACCGCAGCAGACGCCGCCTGACCTCGTTGTCCCGTTCGACGGCTCGCCCGCCGCGGCGACCCGATCCCTGTTCTTTTTTCCCCGGAGCGTTCCCCGATGCAAGCTGCTGACCAAGGCACTCCCGTCGACCTCGACGGCCAGGATCTCGTGATCGGCATCGTCCGCGCACGGTTCAACGACGCGATCACGTCGCGCATGGTCGAGGTCTGCCGCACCGAGCTGCTGGCGCTCGGCGTCGCGCCCAAGCACATCACGCTCGTCACCGTGCCCGGCGCGCTCGAGGTGCCGCTGGCGCTGAAGGCGATGGCCGACCAGGACGACTACGACGCGCTCGTCGCGATCGGCTGCATCATCCGCGGCGAGACCTACCACTTCGAACTGGTGGCCAACGAGAGCGGCGCGGGTGTCACGCGCGTCTCGCTCGACCACCAGGTACCGATCGCCAACGCGATCCTGACCGTCGAGAACGAAGCCCAGGCGCTGGCCCGCGTCGAGGACAAGGCGCGCGACGCCGCGCGCGTCGCGGTCGAGATGGCCAACCTGATGGACGACCTGCTGTGAACACCGCCCCCACCCCTTCCTCGTCCGACTCGAACGACAAGCCGGCCAAGCCGCCGAAGCCGAAGTCGGCACGCCGCCGCGCGCGCGAACTCGCGCTGCAAGGCCTCTACGAATGGCTCGTCTCCGGCACCGACGCCGGCGTGATCGACGCCCACATGCGCGAGCAGGAAGGCTTCGACAAGGCCGACCGCGCGCACTTCGACGCGCTGCTGAACGGCTGCATCCAGGAAGCCGCCGACCTCGACGCCGTGCTGGGCAAGTTCGTCGACCGCAAGACGACCGAGCTGTCGCCCGTCGAGCACGCCGTGCTGATGATCGGGGCGTACGAGCTGAAGCACTGCATCGACATCCCGTACAAGGTCGCGATCAACGAGGCCGTGGAGCTCGCGAAGAGCTTCGGCGGCACCGACGGCCACAAGTACGTCAACGGCGTGCTGGACAAGACCGCGGGCGACCTGCGCGCCACGGAAGTGCAGGCGTCGTCGAGGTCGCGCAACTGACGGGCGCGGCGCCGACCGGGCGCCGCACGCCGATCTTCCCCACCGGACGAACCATGAAGCTTCGCGTCGCCCTCGCCGTCCCCGCCCTTCTTCTCGTGGCTTCGGCCGCCAGCCGCGCCGCGCCCGCCGACGACCAGGCGCGCGCGATGCTCGGCTTCCGCGTCTCGATGCTGTGCCTGGCGCAGGATCGGGCGTACGAGACGTCGTCGATCGGACGCAAGATCGCCTCGGGCGAGGACTTCAAGGGCTGGTCGGGCTTCGAGGCCCAGCCGCTCGTCCAGTGCCTGCGCGAACGCAAGTTCCTCGACAAGCCGCTCTGCGACGACCTCCTCGCGGCGCTGGACGTGGACAAGACCAGCGCCGAGACGACGGCGGCCCTCGGCGCGGCGCTCGCCCGCCACGAAGCGGCGGAGCAGTCCGCGCTGCGGGTGCTGCGGCTGGAAGACCTGGCCGGTCGGTCGCCCGACACGTTCGCATGCCCGGCGCCGTCGCCCGACCAGCCCGGCGCGGCGGACGCCCAGCCGCAGAAGGCGCCCTGATGAAACTCGCCCGCCGCCTCGACCACATCGAGCCGTTCTACGTGATGGCCTGCGCGAAGGTCGCGCGCGAGATCGCGCTGTCGCCGGCCTGCGATCCGGCGCTCGGTGGCGAGCGCATGCTGTACCTGAACATCGGCGAGCCCGACTTCACCGCGCCCGAACCGGTCATTGCAGCGGCGGAAGGCGTGCTGCACGCCGGCAGGACGCAGTACACCGAGGCCGTCGGCCTGCCCGCGCTGCGCGAGCGCATCAGCCGCTGGTACGCGCAGCGCTGGGGCCTGGACGTGCCGGCGCGGCGCATCGTCGTCACGGCGGGCGCGTCGGCCGGGCTGCAGCTCGTCTGCCAGGCCTTGTTCGAGGCCGGCGACGAGGTGCTGATGCCCGATCCGAGCTACCCGTGCAACCGCCACTTCGTGGCGGCCACCGGCGCCCGCGCGCGCCTCGTGCCGACGACGCCCGAGAGCCGCTTCCAGCTCGACGCCGCCGCCGTGCGCGCCCACTGGGAACCGCAGACGCGCGGCGTGCTGCTCGCGACGCCGTCGAACCCGACCGGCACCTCGATCGCGCCGGACGAGCTCGCGCGCATCGTCGCGGCGGTGCGCGAGAAGGCCGGCGTCTGCATCGTCGACGAGATCTACCAGGGCCTCAGCTTCGACCCCGCGTTCGAGAGCTGCGCACTCTCGCTCGGCGACGACATCATCTCCGTCAACAGCTTCTCGAAGTACTTCAGCATGACGGGCTGGCGCCTCGGCTGGCTGGTGCTGCCGGAGGCGCTGGTCGAGCCGGTCGAACGGCTCGCGCAGAACCTCTACATCTGCGCCAGCTCGGTCGCGCAGCACGCCGCGATCGCCTGCTTCGACGAAGAAAGCCTGGCCGAATGCGAGGCGCGCCGCGCGGCGTTCCGCGCCCGGCGCGACTACATCGTGCCGGCGCTGGAATCGCTCGGCCTGCGCGTGCCGGTCGTCCCGGACGGCGCGTTCTACGTGTGGGCCGACTGCCGCGCCCACGCGGACGACAGCTGGGACTTCGTCATGAAGATGATGCAGACCGCCCACGTCGCGCTGACGCCCGGCAAGGACTTCGGCCCGGCGCACGCGAAGGCGCACTTCCGGCTGTCGTTCGCCACGTCGCTCCCGCAACTGGAAGAAACAGTACATCGACTCCAGCGCGAACTGCGCGGATGATGCGAGAGCCGCTCCAGTCGAGTCGTGACGCAATCACCACGTTGTGAACATTTGTGTCGCCATGCAGGGTAACTTCCTGCGTTACACCCTCATTTCCAGACCCACCATCGGTTAACTTCCGCCCATGCGATGGAATCTCTTCAGGCGCGCGGAAACTGCGGACGCCCACGGCTCTCACTTCGAATCGACGGTTGCCGACGAAGCGGCGATGGCGCGCGCGGTCGATCCCCAGTCCGCGGAGGCGCTCGACGCGGCCCGCGCCGCGGCAGCGGCCGCCGTGTCGGCGGCGGCGATCGTCGAGAGCGAGAGCATCGGCCACGTCGGCCGCTACGCACTGAAGACCATCCTCGGCAAGGGCGGCCTGGGCACCGTGTACGCGGCGTGGGATCCGCTGCTGTCGCGCACCGTGGCGCTCAAGACGCTGCACATCGACGCCGACCCGACCGCGCGTGAATCGCTCGACGCGCTGTTCCTGAACGAGGCTCGCGCGGCCGCCGGGCTGTCGCACCCGCACATCGTCACCGTGTTCGACGCGGGCCCGTCCGAGACGGGCGTCTACATCGCGATGGAGCGCCTGCAGGGCCAGGACCTGCGCCACCTGCTGCAGCAGGGCGTGCGCCCCGGGCCGATCGAGGCCGCGCAGGTCGTGCGCCGCATCGCCGACGCGCTCGCCTACGCGCACCGCAAGGGCGTCGTGCACTGCGACGTCAAGCCCGCCAACATTTTCATGACCGGCCGGATGCACCCGAAGGTGCTGGACTTCGGCATCGCGCGCGTCGCCCATCGCGACGTGCCCGTGCTCGATGGCGTGGTCGCCGGCTCGCCGTTCTACCTGGCGCCCGAGCAGATCGAGGGCCGCTCCGTCGACCGCCGCAGCGACGTCTACTCGCTGGGCGTCGTGCTGTACGAGCTGCTGACCGGCAAGCGCCCGTTCGAGGGCAAGTCGCTCGAGGAGATCACCAACGCGGTCAAGACCGCCGAGCTCGTGCCGCCGCACCGCATTTCGCCGAAGGTGCCGCTCGGGCTGTCGGTGATCGCCCAGCGCGCGATGGAGCGCGACCCCGACCAGCGCTATCCGTCGGCGCGCCACCTGTCGATGGAACTGCGCCACTGGCTCGATTCCACCGAGGCCGGCGCGCTGCGCAGCGAGGCGCGCGGCGAGACTCCCGACAAGGCCGCCGGCCCGTCGACCGCCGTGCGCGTGGCGCGCGTCGCGGTGCCGCTGTTCGCGATCGCGGTCGTGGCCGGCATCTGGTGGGCGCGGACGATGCTCGCCGCCGACGCGACCCCGCCGGTCGCCGCCGCGGCCAGCGCGCCGGTGCAGGCCGCGCCGCCCGCATCGACGCCGC
>JASLEM010000530.1 GCA_030151165.1 Burkholderiaceae bacterium | reverse complement strand
GAACCTGCATTTCTGGCCGATCGCGCTCGCCGCGAAGCGCGCGGGCGCGACGCTCGTCTGCGTCGACCCGCGCCGCACCGAGACGGCCGAGAAGTGCCACCACCACCTCGCGCTCACGCCGGCCAGCGCCAGCGCGCCGTCGCTGCCGGGCGTGAGCGCGAGGTGGTGGTGGCACTTCTCGGCCGTCTCGGTGCGGCGCGGGTCGATGCAGACCAGCGTCGCGCCGGCGCGCTTCGCGGCCAGCGCGATCGGCCAGAAGTGCAGGTTCGACGCGATCGAGTTGCTGCCCCAGATGACGATCAGCCGACTCTCGGCGAAGTGTTCGACGTGCATGCCGACCTTCGCGCCGTACGTCGCCGCGATCGCGTCGCCGCCGGCGTTGGAGCAGATCGTGCGGTCGAGCCGCGACGCGCCGAGCCGGTTGAAGAAGCGCTGCGCCATGCCTTCGCCCTGCACCATGCCCATGGTGCCGGCGTAGCTGTACGGCAGCACGGCCTCCGGCGCGCGCGACGCGATCTCGCCGAGCCTCGCGGCGATGTCGCCCAACGCCTCGTCCCACGACACCGGCACGAACTCGCCGCGGCCCTTGGGCCCGACCCGCCTGAGCGGCCGCAGCACGCGCTCGGCATGCTCGGTGCGCTCGGCATAGCGCGAGACCTTGGTGCACAGCGCGCCGTTGGTGGTCGGATGCGTCGGGTCGCCCTGCAGCTTGACGACCTTGTCGTGCTGGACGGTGACGCGCATGGCGCAGGTGTCGGGGCAGTCGTGCGGGCAGGCGGCCTGGACGACGCGGATCGGGGCGTCGAGCGGGCCGCGCCCCTGGGTGGCAACGCCCGATTCGGACTCGGACGGGGAAAGGATCGCGTTCATCCTCAAATGATGTCACATCGGCTTGCCCGACCGAGGCGGAAGGCCGCTCGTCGAGCGCACTGCCCAAGAGGCGGCGGCAGGCATAAGATGCCGTGGAAACGACTGTCGAGACCCGAGCCGGAACGCCCATGAACGTCATCGAATCCCTGCTGGCCGACGCGGCCACCATCACCGCCCTGCGACGAGAGATCCACGCGCATCCCGAACTCTGCTTCAAGGAGGAGCGCACCGCCGAACTCGTGGCGACCAAGCTCACCGAATGGTGCATCCCGATCCGGCGCGGCCTGGGCAAGACGAGCGTCGTCGGCATCGTCAAGGGCACGAAGGGCGACAGCGGCCGCGCGATCGGCCTGCGCGCCGACATGGACGCGCTGCCGATGTCCGAGTCCAACACCTTCGAGCACGCCAGCAGGAACCCCGGCCGCATGCATGCCTGCGGCCACGACGGCCACACCGCGATGCTGCTCGCCGCCGCGCAGCACCTCGCGAAGCATCGCGACTTCGACGGCACCATCTACCTGCTGTTCCAGCCCGCCGAGGAAGGCGGCGGCGGCGCGCGCGAGATGGTCAAGGACGGACTGTTCACCGAGTTCCCGATGGACGCCGTCTTCGGCATGCACAACTGGCCGGGCATCGCGGTCGGCCAGTTCGCGGTGTGCCCGGGCCCGTGCATGGCGTCGAGCAACGAGTTCTTCATCACGATCAAGGGCCGCGGCTCGCACGCCGCGCTGCCGCACCTGAGCATCGACCCGGTGCCCATCGCGTGCCAGATGGTGCAGGCGTTCCAGACCATCATCACGCGCAACAAGCGCCCGACCGACACCGGCGTCATCTCGGTGACGACGATCCACGCCGGCGAGGCCACCAACGTCGTGCCCGATTCGTGCGTGGTCGAAGGCACCGTGCGCACCTTCACGCTGCCGGTGCTCGACCTGATCGAGAAGCGCATGCGCGAGGTCGCCGAGCACACGGCGGCCGCGTTCGGCGCGACGGTCGAATTCCGCTTCCACCGCAACTACCCGCCGACCGTCAACCATGCGGCCGAGGCCGAGTTCGTCGCCGGCGTGATGCGCGACACCGTCGGCGCCGACAACACGCTCGCGTTCGAGCCGTCGATGACCGCCGAGGACTTCAGCTACTTCCTGCTCGAGAAGCCGGGCGCGTACTTCGTGATCGGCAACGGCGACGGCCGCCACCGCCTCGCCTACAGCGGCAAGGACGGCGACGACACCGGCGACAACCTCGGCCCGTGCACGCTGCACAACCCGCACTACGACTTCAACGACGACCTGATCCCGCTGGGGGGCACCCTGTGGATCCGCCTCGTCGACAAGTGGTTCTCTCAACAAGGCTGAGTCGCCCGCGCGGCGACACGGGGAGATCGTCATGAGCAACACCGTCGAGCCGTTCGCCCACAACTACGCCGAGGCGCGCACGAAGTTCCTGGCCGCGGCCGCCGCGGCGGGCGCGCAGGTGCAGTCGCATCCGGAGCCCTTGCGCGGCATCGAGCTCGAGACGCTGGCGATGGACGTCGCGCGCATCGGCGCGGCCGATGCCGACGCGGTGCTGCTCGTCTCCAGCGGCTGCCATGGCGTCGAAGGCTACTGCGGCTCGGGCGTGCAGGTCGCGCTGCTGAACGACGAGGCGTTCCGCGCCAAGGCGCGCGACGCCGGCGTCGCGCTCGTCTTCATCCACGCGCTCAACCCCTGGGGCTTCTCGCTGGGCCGGCGCGTGACGCACGAAGGCGTCGACCTCAACCGCAACGTCATCGACTTCCGCCGCCCGCCGCCGCGCAACGCCGGCTACGACGAGCTCGCCGAACTGCTGTTGCCCGCGGAATGGCCGCCGACCGTGTCGAACGGCCAGAAGCTGATGGCCTACGGCGCGTGCCACGGCATGGCGGCGCTGCAGCAGGCCGTGTCGGGCGGCCAGTACCAGCATCCGGACGGCCTCTTCTACGGCGGCAATGGACCCACCTGGAGCCAGCAGACGCTGCGCCTCGTGCTGCGCCAGCAGGCGACGCACTGCCGCAAGCTCGGCTGGATCGACCTGCACACCGGCCTGGGCGAGAGCGGCGTCGGCGAGCGCATCTTCTCGTGCCGCGACGACGACGCCGCCAAGCACCGCGCCAAGGCCTGGTGGGGCAACCGCGTCACGTTCACGGGCGACGGCTCGTCGACCTCGTCCGACCTGCAGGGCAACCTCTGGCAGCTCGCGTACGAGGAATGCCGCCAGGCGACCTACACCGGCATCACGCTGGAGTTCGGCACGCAGCCGCCGCAGGCCGTATTGCAGGCGCTGCGCTTCGACCACTGGGTCGCGCGCCGCCGCACGCCGCCGCACGACCCCGATCGCGAAACCGCCCGCCTGCAGATGCGCCAGGTGTTCTTCACCGACACGATCGAGTGGAAGCAGGCGGTACTGAGGCAGGGCCGCGAGGCGTCGATGCTGGCGATCGCGGGGCTCGCGGGCTGGCATTGAGGCGCTCGCGGCGCGCGGATCCCCCGCGTGGAGCGGGCGCGCATGCGATGTCCTGAAATGACCGCAACCGGTCGCGCCGCGGGACTGCGAGAATCATCCGGGCGAGGCACGATGACGCATCTGCCCACCGGAGAACCGCCATGCACACCGCCCTGCTGCTGATCGACGTCCAGGAATCCTTCCCGCAACGGCCGTACTGGTCGCAAACCGGCGCCGACGTGTTCCTGAAGCACGTCAATGCGCTGATCGACGGCGCCACCGCGCGCGGCATCCCGATCGTGCGCGTCTTCCACACCGACGGCCCGGCCACGCCGGCCAACCCGTTCGCGCACGGCAGCGCGTTCATCCGCCCGCTCACCGGCCTCGCGGACTTCGACGCCGCGCTGACGATCGAGAAGCATCGCCACAGCGCGCTCGTCGGCACCGAGCTCGGCACCTGGCTGACGATCAACGGCATCCGCCGCGTGATCGTCGCCGGCATCCGCACCGAGCAGTGCTGCGAGACGACCACCCGCCACGCGAGCGACGAGGGCTGGGAGGTCGACTACGTCGGCGACGCCACGCTCACCTTCGACATGACGACGCCCGCCGGCAAGACCCTCACCGCGGCCGAGATCCGCGAGCGCACCGAGACCGTGCTGGTCGACCGCTTCGCGACGCTGGCGACCGTCGAGCAGGCGCTCGCGCGCGCCGCCTGACGACGCGCCACCCATGTCCCGATCCAGGGCCACGTCCACGCCCGCTGCCGTCGCCGAACCGATCGACATCCTGTTCCTGGTGCTGCCCGAGACGCTGCTGCTGGACCTCGCCGGCCCGGCCGAGGCGTTCCGCATCGCCAACCAGCAGCTGGCCGGGCGCGGCCTGCCGCCGGCGTTCCGGCTGCGCTACGTCGGCGCCGACACGCAGGCCACGACGTCCGTCGGCCTGGCGGTGACCGGGCTCGAGCCGCTGCCGGCCACGCTGCCCGCCGGCGCGTGGGTCGTGCTGATGGGCCGCCCGGGCTTGCGCGACACGTTGCCGCGCATCCAGCGCAATGGCTGGCTGCCGGCCCGGCAATGGCTCACGAAGGTGGTCGCTCCGGCCCTCGCGAGCGTCGACGACGCGGCACGCGCGCGGCCGCACCGGTTGCTGACGGTCTGCGTCGGTGCGCTGCTGGCGGCGGACGCCGGCCTCGTCGGGCAGCGGCAGCTGACCACGCACCACGAACTGCTCGGCTCGCTGGCCGCGATCGCGCCGCACGCGCACGTGTGCGCCAACCGCGTGTTCGTCGTCGACGGGCCGCTGTGGTCGAGCGCCGGGATCACCGCGGGAATCGACCTCGCGCTGCACTGCATCGGGGACGTCTGCGGCGACGCCGTGGCCGCGAGCGTGGCCGAGACGATGGTCGTCTTCCACCGCCGCGGCGCCGACGACCCGGAGCGCTCGCCGCTGCTGGCCGGGCGCAGCCATCTCCACCCGGCCGTCCACCGCGTGCAGAACGCCGTGTGCGAACGCCCGCGCGACGCGTGGGACGTGCCGGCGCTGGCCGCCGTCGCCCACGTCACGCCGCGCCACCTCGCGCGCCTGTTCAAGGATCACGCGGGCATCTCGCCACGCGACTACGTCGAGCAGGTGCGGCGCGGCCTGGCCGAGCAGGCGCTGGCACGCGGGTTGTCGACGGCGAAGGCGCTCGACCTGGCCGGCTTCGGCACCGATAGGCAATGGCGGCGCGCGCGGGCACGACAGCGCGCGGCGGAGACCGGGAGCGCGCCCGCGACCGCGACCGCGCCGTAGCGGCTTCAGTGCGTGTTGTCCCGCCCGTCGATGCGGCGCGTCAGGTCGTCGACGATCGTGATGAGCACGTTGAAGTCGGCCGGCTTGGTCACGTAGAAGTCGAAGCCGGCCTCGTCGGCACGGCGCTTGGCGTCGGGGCCGGAGACGGCCGTCAGCGCGACCAGCACCGGCGGCGTCTCGGTCAGCTGCGAACGCAGCGCGCGGGCCGCGCCATAGCCGTCGAGGATCGGCATGTTGATGTCGAGGAAGACGATGTCCGGCGTGAACGACCGGGCGGCGTCGACCGCCTGCTGACCGTCGTAGGACGTCATCGTCGTGTGACCGAGCGCGTCGAAAAGCAGCGCGAGGCTGTCCGCGCTGTCGCGCAGATCGTCGACGACCATGATTTTTGGCATTGAATCCGTCCCTTTGGCCCGGTGCAGGCCACTCCGCTTTTTTCGTACGGAGTTTGCCCGCCGGTAAATCTGACGCAAACGCACGCCAAGCCTGTTTTGGAGCAATCCGCGCTCCCGTAGATTACTGCGACTCGATGCGGAAATGCGCACTGTCGAGTAGGCTCCGCGCGACGCCGTCGCGCAAGACGCCGCGGAAGTGCGCAGGACTGCACGCCTCGGGCTTGCGCGAACGCTGCGCGAGGCTTACCAGCCGAGCGCGGCGACCTCGGCCTGCGCCTGCGCGGCGTCGACGAAGTGGACGGCCTGCCAGCCCGCCGCGCGGGCGGCGACGATGTTGGGCAGGTGGTCGTCGAGGAACAGCAGGTCGGCCGGCGCGCGGCCGAAAACGCGCGCGGCGTGCGTAAAGATTTCCGGCTCGGGCTTGACCAGCTTCGCGCGCGCCGAAAACACGCCGGACTCGAACAGCCGCATGAAGTCGTGCGTCTCCTCGAAGTGGCGCGCCATCGGCTCGGGCATGTTCGACAGGTAATGCAGCGGCCGGCCCTGCGCATGCAGGCGATGGAGCCAGGCGACGGTGTCGGGGATCGGCGCCAGCTCCGGCAGGCAGGCCGCGACGACGGCGAGCACATCGTCCTCGCTCAGGCCGGTGCGCGCCGAGATGCGGCGCGCGAGGTCGGGCACCTCCACCGTGCCGCGGTCGAAATCCTGCCAATCGCCGTCGTAGGCCTGGAAGATCTGGTCGACCCAGTGCCGCACGTCCTGCTGTCCGGTCAATCGATGCGGCAAGGCGCCGGCGACGAGCGCGTCGGGCCGCCAGCGGAAGACGACGCGGCCGAAGTCGAAGACGAAGGCGCGCCCGGTCTTCGCGGGTTCGTGCGTCGGCGTCATGCGGATCGCAGGCGCGTCAGCAGGCCGGCGGTCGAGCCGTCGAGGCCGTCGGTGACGCCGGTCTCGAAGCGCGGCAGCAGCGCGTTGCACAAGGCCTTGCCGAGCTCGACGCCCCACTGGTCGAAGCTGTTGATGCCCCACAGCGCGCCGCTGCAGAACACGCGGTGCTCGTACAGCGCGATCAGCGCGCCGAGCGAGCGCGGCGTCAGTGCGTCCAGCTCGAGCGTCGTGCTCGGGCGGTTGCCGGGGAAGCTGCGGTGCTCGGCGATGACCTCGCGCGCGATCGTGCGCGACGCCGTCGGCGGCGTCTCGGCCGCGGCCTCGCTCGCCGGCTTGCCCTGCATCAGCGCCTGCGACTGCGCGAGGCAGTTCGCGAGCAGCTTGGCGTGCAGGTCGGCATAGGCGCCGTCATGCCCCTTCGACGGATGCTTGATGGCGATGAACTCGACCGGCACGACGTCCGTGCCCTGGTGCAGCATCTGGAAATACGCGTGCTGCCCGTTCGTGCCGGGCTCGCCCCAGACGACCGGGCTGGTCGCGAACGGCACGGCCGCGCCGCCGACGTCCACGCGCTTGCCGTTGGATTCCATCTCGAGCTGCTGCAGGTAGGCCGGGAAGCGCTTCATGCCCTGGTGGTACGGTGCGACGCTGCGGCTCGTGAAGCCGTGGAAGTTGCGGTACCAGACGTCGAGCAGCGCGAGCTGCACCGGCAGGTTGTTCTCGAGCGGCGTGGTGCGGAAGTGCTCGTCCATCGCGTGCGCGCCGGCGAGGAATTCCCTGAAGCCGTCGGCGCCCACGGCGATCGCGATCGACAGCCCGATCGCGCTCCACAGCGAATAGCGGCCGCCGACCCAGTCCCAGAAGCCGAACGTCGTCGTGATGCCGAACTTCGCGGCCGCCTCGATGTTGGTCGTGACGCCGACGAAGTGCGACGCGACGTCCGTGCCGCCGTTCGCCGTGAACCACTCGCGCGCGACGTTCGCGTTGGCGAGCGTCTCCTGCGTCGTGAACGTCTTCGACGCGACGATGACCAGCGTGGTCTTCGGGTCGAGGCGCTTCAGCACGGGCGCGATGTCGTGGCCGTCGACGTTGGAGACGAAGTGGAAGCGCAGCTTCGGGTGGCGGAACTCCTCGAGCGCGAGCACGGCCATCTGCGGGCCGAGGTCGGAGCCGCCGATGCCGATGTTGAGGACGTCGGTGAACTGCGTGCCCGCCTGCGCGCGCACGCGTTCCGCGTAGGCGAGCAGCGGCGCGAGCACGGCATGCACGTCCGCGACGGCCGCGTCGGTCACCGCGCTGACCGGCGCCGCGTCGGCGGGCGCACGCAGCGCCGTGTGCAGCACCGCGCGGCCCTCGGTCAGGTTGATCGGCTCGCCGGCGAACATCGCGTCGCGCCGGGCCTCGAGCCCGCACTGGCGCGCGAGGTCGAGCAGCAGGCCGCGCGTGCGCTCGTCCCAGCGGTTCTTCGACAGGTCGGCGAAGACGGCCGGCGCCTCCAGCGAGAAGCGCGCGAAGCGCTCGCTGTCCTGCGTGAACGCGGTGCGCAGGTCGAAGGCCTCGCCGTGGACGACGAAGGCGTCGTGCAGCGCCGTCCACGCGTCCGCGTGGTCGCAGCGCAAGACGGTCATTGGAAAGCCCCCGCGCCGCGCGCTGCGGCGCGAGCGCCCTCCGGAGCGGCCGAGCGGGCGCTCATTGCCCGGCCTCGATCAGCTTGTCGAGCTTCACGGAATCGGCGGCGAACGCGCGGATGCCTTCGGCGAGCTTCTCGGTGGCCATCGCGTCCTCGTTCAGCGCGAAGCGGAAGGACTTCTCGTCGAAGTGCACGCGCTCGAGATCGAGCTGGCGCGCCGCGTCGGCGTCGAGGGCGCGCGCGAGCGGCGAGCTGTCGGACTGCAGCGCGCCGAGCAGCTCGGGGCTGATCGTGAGCAGGTCGGAGCCGGCGAGCGCCTGGATCTGGCCGACGTTGCGGAAGCTCGCGCCCATCACCTCGGTCGCGATGCCGAACTTCTTGTAGTAATTGAAGATGCGCGTCACCGACTGCACGCCCGGATCGTTGACGCCAGCCTGCGCGGCCTCGTCCCACTTCGCGCCGGCGGTCTTCTTGTACCAGTCGTAGATGCGGCCGACGAAGGGCGAGATCAGCGTGATGCCGCCGTCGCCGCAGGCCACCGCCTGCGCGAAGCTGAACAGCAGCGTGAGGTTGCAGTGGATGCCGTCGGCCTCCAGCTCGCGCGCGGCGGCGATGCCTTCCCACGTCGACGCGATCTTGATGAGCACGCGCTCGCGGCCGATGCCGGCGGCGCCGTACAGGCCGATGATGCGGCGGGCGCGCGCGACGGTGGCGGCGGTGTCGAACGACAGGCGCGCGTCGACTTCAGTGCTGACGCGACCGGGCACGACCTTCAGGATCTCGAGGCCGAAGCGCACCAGCACCTGGTCGACGATGTCGGGCAGCGGCTCGCCCTTGTGCGCGGCGATGGTGTCGTTCAGCAGCGGCGCGTAGTCGGCCTGCTGAACGGCCTTCAGGATCAGCGACGGGTTGGTGGTGGCATCGCGCGGCGCGTACTGCGCCATCTGCTTGAAGTTGCCGGTATCGGCGACGACGACGGTCAGCGCCTTGAGTTGGTCGAGCTGGTTCATGCGGATCCCCTTGGTCGGATGAGAGACGGTGCGGCGACACACGTCGAGGCAGCTATTCAACACCTCTTCGAGCCGGGACACCGGGCCACGCGGAATTGACCGCGTGAAGAAACTTGGGCATCATTATTATTGAAACAAAGTTACATCGCGACAAGTACTCGGATGCGCGCGATGGGTATCCGGCGGCCTCGCGGCCCCGATCCGACTGATCCACAGCTTCGACGCAACCATCATGTCCTTCGATCTCGTCTTCTTCGGCGGTACCGGCGATCTCACGTGGCGCAAGCTGATGCCTGCGTTGTTCCAGGCCTTCCGCCACGGCAAGCTGCCCACCGGCGGCCGCATCCTGGCCGTCGCGCGCGACGAGCGCACCGACGCCGAGTACCGCGACTTCATCCGCGAGCGCTTCGTCGAGGTCGACAGCTCCAAGCGCCCGAGCGACGAGGAGTTCGCGAACTTCGCCGAGCTGCTGCACTACCGCCGGATGGATCTCTCCAAGCCCGACGACTACCAGGGCCTGAAGGAGTGGATCGACGCCCGCGGCGCGGACACCGCCGTCCTCTACCTCGCGACCAGCCCCCACCTCTTCCCGCAGATCTGCGAGCAGCTCGGCGCCGCGGGACTCAACGGCCCGCACATCCGCGTCGTGCTGGAGAAGCCGCTGGGCCACGACCTGGCGAGCGCGCAGGAGATCAACCGTGTCGTGAAGTCGGTCTTCGCCGAGAAGCAAGCCTTCCGGATCGACCACTACCTCGGCAAGCCGTCGGTGCAGAACCTGATGGCGCTGCGCTTCGGCAACGCGCTGTTCGAGCCGCTGTGGCGCCGCGAGAGCATCGCCAACATCCAGATCACGCTGGCGGAGTCGCTGGGCGTCGGCACCCGCGGCGACTTCTACGACCGCACCGGCACGCTGCGCGACATGGTGCAGAACCACGCCCTGCAGCTGCTGACGATGATCGCGATGGAGCCGCCGGCGACGAACGACGCCGACGCCATCCGCGACGAGAAGCTGAAGGTGCTGCGCTCGCTCAAGCCGTTCACGCCCGAGAGCGTGGCGCGCGACGTCGTGCGCGGCCAGTACCGCGCCGGCAACATCGACGGCCGCGCCGTGCCGGGCTACCTCGAGGAAGTGAAGGTGCCCGCGGGCAGCCACACCGAGACCTTCCTCGCGCTGCGCACCGAGGTGCAGAACTGGCGCTGGGCCGGCGTGCCGTTCTACATCCGCACCGGCAAGCGGCTCGCCGCGCGCGACGCGCAGATCGTCATCAACTTCCGCCCCGTGCCGCACCCGATCTTCGGCGGCCCGAACCGCGCCAACCAGCTGATCATCAAGCTGCAGCCGGAAGACGGCCTCGAGCTCACGCTGCAGGCGGCCAAGGGCGGCCTCGGCACGGCCGGCGGCATGAACGAGCAGCTCGGCACCGTGTCGCTCGACCTCGACTTCGACAAGGCCTTCCCGACCGAGCGCGTCGGCGCGTACGAGCGGCTGCTGCTCGACGCGATCGCCGGCCGCCTGAACCTGTTCGTGCGCAGCGACGAGCAGGAGCAGGCCTGGCGCTGGGTCGGCCCGATCCTGGACGCCTGGGCCAACGACACCGACGGCCCGCGCTCGTACGCGGCCGGCAGCTGGGGCCCCGCGGCGGCAAGCTCGCTGATCGCACGCGACGGCTTCGCGTGGGCCGAAGAGGAATGATCGCGTTCGCGTCGACCGCGAGGCGTCCATGACGATGCTCGAACGCGTCCGCGCGTCGATCCCGGCACTGCCGCCGGCGGAGCAGCGCGTCGCCAAGCTGGTGCTGAGCGACCCGCGCAGCTTCGCGTCGATGCCGGTCAGCGAGCTGGCGGAGCGCTCGCATGTGTCCAAGCCGACGGTCGTGCGCTTCTGCCGCAGCGTCGGCTACGACGGCCTCGCCGACTTCAAGCTCAAGCTCGCCGGCACGGTCAACGAAGGCGTGCCCTTCGTGCACCGCTCGGTCGACGAGGACGACGGCCCGGGCGAGCTGATCGTCAAGGTGATCGACAACGCCGTCAGCGCGATGCTGAAGTACCGCAACAACGCCGCCGGGCACGCGTTCGAACGCGCCATCGCGGCGCTGACCGCGGCCGGCGAGCAGAAGAAGCGCATCGAGTTCTACGGCGTCGGCAACTCCGGCATCGTCGCGCAGGACGCGCAGCACAAGTTCTTCCGCCTCGGCGTCAACACGTCGGCGACCAGCGACGGCCACGTGCAGGTCATGAGCGCCACGATGCTGGGTCCGGGCGACTGCGCCGTCATCATCAGCAACTCGGGCCGCAGCCGCGACCTGATCGACGTCGCCGACATCGCCCGCAAGAAGGGGGCGACGCTGATCGTGATCACGGCCAGCAGCTCGCCGCTGGCGCAGCTGACGCAGTCGAACTCGCAGATCCTGCTCGCGGCCGACCACCCGGAGGACTTCGACCGCTACAGCCCGATGGTGTCGCGGATGCTGCACCTGATGATCGTCGATATCCTGACCACCGGCGTCGCGCTGCGCCTCGGGCAAGGCCTGCGGCCCGTGCTGCAGGAGATCAAGCGCAACCTGCGATCGCGCCGATACGCCACCCCGGAATGAAAAAACCCGCCGTCGGCGGGTTTCCTGTTGGCGGCGCGAGGCTCAGCGCAGGATCGGGATCACCGGCGTGGTCGGCACCACCGACTCGCCGATCGCATGCGTCGGCTCCGCCGGCGCGACGCTGACGCCCAGCAGCCCGTCGACGCCGTACAGGTGCGCGAGATCGCTCAGCCGCGTCGGCGTGCCGACGATCTCGAGCTTGCGCTTGCCGGCCGCCGCGATGCGCGCGCATTCGAGCAGCACCGCGAGCGCGGAGGTGTCGAGCTGCGTGACAGGCGCGGCGTCGATGCGCCAGACATCACCGCTTTCGGCGGCGAAGGCCTGGCGCAGCGTCGCGAGCGCGGACTGCGCGTCTCGCAGCGTCAGGCTCGCGGGCAGGGCTGTCATCGCGCCGGAACTCGATGCAACGCCTTCCGAATGCGACGTTTGCACCGAAACCGACACTGAAACGTTCACGTCGCGGCCTGACATCAAGGTCACTTGGCAGCAGCCGGAGCCTTGTTCTTCGCGACCAGCGCGTTGATCAGGCCATCGACGCCGGACGACGCGATCTGCTGCGCGAAGCTGCTCTTGTACTGGTCGACCAGCCACACGCCGAGGACGTTGACGTCGAAGATCTTCCACTCGGCCGGCAGCTTCTCGAGGCGGTAGTCGATCTCGATCGGGTCGCCGCCCGTGCCCTTGATGTTGGTGCGGACGGTGACGTCGGAGTCGTCCGGCGACGAGCGCGTCGGCTTCAGCTCGATCGACGTCTGCGCGTTCACCTTCGTCAGCGCGCCGGCGTACGTGCGGATCAGCAGCGTCTTGAACTCGGCCTGCAGCTTGGCCTGCTGGTCGGGCGTGGCGGTCTTCCAGGCCTTGCCGACGACGGCGGCCGTCATGCGCTGGAAGTCGACGTGGGGCATGACCTGCGTGTCGACCAGGCCGTGGATGCGCGAGATGTCGCCGCCCTGGATGGCCTTGTCGTTCTTGACCGATTCGATGACGTCGCCGGCGACCTGCTTGATCATGGCGTCGGGCGCCGTCTGCGCGAACGCGGCGGTGGCACCGAGGGTGGCGGCGGCGAAGATCAGCGAAGAAATCGTACGTTGAAACATTCTTGTCCTTTCGAGCGGGAACTCGCTCTTCTCTTTAACGCGGGGGCACCGCAAGCGGTTCACAAGACACCGGAACGGGCTTGCAAAGTAACGTAGCTCGGCAATGTACATGCCGCCAGTCGCTACGCCCCCCGATCACTCCACCGCGGCTCAGGCGCGCGGCGCGGACGCCGGCGGCGAGGGCGTGGGCACCGGGCCCACCTGCGGGACAGGCAAGGTCGGTGCCGAGGCCGGCAACGGCGCGGGCGACGGGCCGCCCGGCACGGGTTGCGACGGCGGCGTGGCGGGCGGCGTCGGCTGCGACGGCGGGGTGGCCGGCGCGG
>JASLEM010000497.1 GCA_030151165.1 Burkholderiaceae bacterium | reverse complement strand
AATCTGGAGGGTGCTCGTGCGATCGATCCACTCGCCCGTGGCGTCCTGGACGGTTTCGTTCAAGGTGATCTCCGTGTCACTGATGCCAGTGATCCTTCCGTAGTTCTGCCCGATGTAGTCGCCGACCTTCACGTCGTGAAGACGGCTTTCCACCATCAGGAGCGCGTGCGACTTGCCCCCCTGGTGCAGCGTGCCCACCATCGTCATGCTGTCGAGCGGGTACGACTCGAGCTCCTGCGCCGGATGCGCCTTCGCGGCCGCCAGCACGGCGTTCGAGCGACCTGCCGCCGCGCCCGTCGCAGCGATGAGCTTCTGCGCGCCGAACGGCTCGACGCCGGTGTTGCCGAGATAGGCTTGCGGATCGAACTTCTTGGGCGGGAAGACCGGCGGGACGTTCGGCCGGACCTCCTTGTGCTGCTGCTCCATCCACTGGATCAGTTCGTCGTTGTCCGGCGCGCAGGCGCCGAGCGCGGAGAGCATCAGGGCTCCCGTCGCGATGCAGAGAAGGCGCTTCACTTCCGGCCCCCCTTGCGAGCTTCGACGACTTCGGACGAGTCGAGATAACGGTAGGTGCGCGCGGTGGCGTCCATCGACAGCCCACCGCCGCCCGGCACGATGTTGAGGTTGTGCAAGGTCACGATCCGCGAAAGCGCCGCGATGTCGGCCGCGAACGCGCCGATGTCGTGATAACGGCCGCTCACGCGAATGGCGATCGGCAGTTCGGCGTAGTAATCCTTGGTCTCGGTCTGGCCCGGGACGAACTGCTCGATCACCAGCCCGCGGCCGACGCCGGCCTGGTTGATGTCGGTCAGCAACGCATCCATTTCAGCCTTGCCCGGTAGCTGCTTCTCGAGCTGCGTGACGTAGCCCTGCACTTCGACCTTCTGCGCCTTCAGCGCGTCGAGATTGATCGCCTGCGCGAGCTTGTTGCGGTACTCGGCCTTGAGCGCCGGTTCCTTGTCGCGCGACGCCTGCAGGTCGTTGGCCTGGTCGCTGAGCCACAGGAAGTAGCCCGCGCCCACGACGAAGATCGCCACGACCAGCCACACCGTCAGGCGCGGCAGCAGCGGCCACTGGCCGGGCTGGTTCGGGTTCAGGTCGCGGAACTGGCTCAGTCCGCCGCGCAGCGATTCGAGGATCTCGGCGCTCTTGTTGCTTTTCGCTTGAGTGGCCATCGCTTACACCTTCGCGCCAGAGGCCGCGGATGCCGGCGCGCTCGCGCCAGCCGCCGCGGGAACGCCGCTCGCGGGGATCGCCGGCGCCGAAGCGGCCGCGCCCGGGGCGGGGGGACGCTTCAGCGTCACGCCCATCGCGAAATCGAACATCCGTCGTTGATCCCTCGTGCCGGCGACCGTGACGTTGGTCGCCCTGATCGAACCGAGCCACGGCTTCTCGAGCCACGGCGAGTTGTTGGCCGTGTTGCGCAGGAACTCCGAGATGCGCTCGTTGGTCTGCGCGAGGCCGGTGATCGACACCTGCTGGCCGTTCTGGTGCACGCTCGTGAGGAACACACCCTCGGGGGTCTGCGTCACGAGTTCGTTCAACAGGTAGACCGGCATGTTGCGGTCGGCCTGGAGGTCTTCCACCGCCTTCTGGCGTGCCTTCAGGGCCTCGATCTCGTTCTTCAGGTTGGCGACGTCCGCGATCTGCGAATCCAGGCGCTTGATCTCGCCGCTCAGGAACGAGTTGCGCTCGTCCTGGTTGCTGATCATCTGGGCCACGACGGTGTACCAGGCCGCGACGATGCCGGCGCCGACGAAGGCTGCCAATCCGAGCCCGGCGAAGAAGGCCTTCTTGCGTTGCTGGCGCCGCGCTTCGCGGTGCGGCAACAGGTTGATCAGAATCACTGCACGAACCTCCGCATCGCCAGCCCGCACGCCGTCAGGTACGAGGGCGCTTCGCGCCGCAACTTGCCTTCGCGCACGGCGCTCCCCAATTTCATGTTCTCGAACGGATTGACGACGCGCGACGCGAAGCCGGTGACTTCCTTGACCCGCTCGCGCAAGCCGGCCAGCGACGCGGTGCCGCCGGCGAGCATCACGTAGTCGACCTTGTGATGCGGCGTGCTCGTGAAGAAGTACTGCAGCGCGCGGCCGATCTCGTGCGCGAGGCTGTCGACGAAGGGCATCAGCAGCGTCGACTCGAAATCCTCCGGCAGGTCGCCCGCGAGCTTCTTCTGCTCGGCTTCCTCGAAGGAGAAACCGTATTGACGCGAGATCAGCTGCGTCAGCTGCGCGCCGCCGAAAGTCTGGTCGCGGTCGTAGAGCATCTCGTCGCCGCGCAGCACCTTCAGCCCGGCGGTGTCGGCACCGATCTCGAACAGCGCGACCAGGACGTCCTTGCCCTGCTCGGGCAGGCTCGAGATCACGCGCCCCATCGCCAGGCGCGAAGCGTGCGACTCGATGTCGAGCACGACCGGCTTCAGCCCGGCGGCTTCGGCCAGACCCTGGCGATCCTGCACGCGATCCTTGCGCGACGCGGCGATCAGGACGTCGACGTCGCCGATCGAGCTGACGCTGGGGCCGATGACGCAGAAGTCGAGGCTCACTTCATCGAGCGAGAACGGGATGTACTGATGTGCTTCGGATTCGACCTGAATCTCCATCTCGGCCTCGCGGAGACCGGCCGGAAGTACGATCCGCTTGGTGATCACGGCCGACTGCGGCATCGCGAGCACGACATCGCGCGTCTTGGCCCCGCTCTTCGCGACCAGGCGACGCACGGCATCCGCGACCTCGTCGAACTTCTCGATCTGGCCGTCGACGATCCAGCCCTTCTCGAACGGCTCGCTGGCGAAGCGCTCGAGAACCAAGTCCCCGGATGGGGTCTGGCCCAGCTCGACCAGCTTGGCGCTGGAAGAACTGACATCCAACCCGATCATGGGTGGATGTGTTCGGCCGAAGATGCGATCGAGAAAAGACACGAGGACATGCTCCGACAGCGCTCGAAAGAGAGCGCCGGGTTGATATTTTGCGGCAATCCTATCAGCAAGATCGACAGGAAAACAAAGTTAGTGTGCGGGAATGCCCG
>JASLEM010000448.1 GCA_030151165.1 Burkholderiaceae bacterium | reverse complement strand
TCCGCGCCCATCGCCGACTGCGGGATCGCGCCGCGGTGCGCGGAGACGAAGTCCATCAGCCCGAACGACAGCGACTCGATGCGCGGGTGCTGCGCGAGCTGCTGCACCTCGCGCAGCGCGCCGTGCGTCTCGACCAGCGCGTGCAGCGGGATCGTGCGCGCGATGCCGGCGGCGTGGGCCGCGGCGTCGACGGCGCCCGCGGCGGCGGCGAAGTCGGCCGCGTCGCGCACCTTCGGGATCATCAGGTAGGCCAGGCGCGAGCCGGCGGCGCGAACCAGCACCTCCAGCATCGGCTCGAACGCCGCGTGGCCGAACGGCACGATGCGCGCGCCCACGCGGCCGAACAGGTTCTGCGGCGACTGCACGAGCTCGGCGATCAGGTGCGCCTGGTCGACCTCGCCGCCGACCTCCGCGCCGTCTTCGCCGTCGAGGGTGACGTCGAACACCGGCCCGAGCTCGGCCTGCAGCGCGAGGCTCTTGCGCATGCGCGCCTCGACGCCGGAATAGTGGTCGCACACCGGCAGCGCGACGGCGGGGTCGCCTTCCTCGAAGAGGACGTCGCGCGGGTGGCGGGGAACGGGAGCGGGCGTGGGAGCGACCATGGCGGGGCTTTCTTGCGTCGATCGGGGCGATCCGCGCACTTTAGCCGGCGCGCGAATTCGGGTGGCTGTCCGACACGCGGCCGGCGCCGCGGCTCGCAGAATCGGACGTTGTCCGAACTCGACCCCCTGCCTGCATGATCCAACGACGCAGTTTCCTCGGCGCGACCTGCGCCGCGGCCTTCCTCACGCCGGGCGCCCTGCTCGCGACCGCCGCCTCCGCGGCCGCCGCGAAGTCGACGGGCCTCGCGACGCTCGGCGCGCCCGCGCGCTTCGACTACGCCACGCTCAAGGGCCAGGCCCGCGCGCTCGGCGCCGCGCCCTACCGGCCGTACGCGGGCGGCCTGCCGCCGGCGGTGGCGGGCCTCGACTGGGACCAGTACCAGTCCATCCGCTTCCGCCCCGAGCGCGACCTGTGGGCCGACCCCGCGCTGCACGCGCGCGCCGAGCTGTTCCATCTCGGGCTGTACTTCAAGCGGCCGGTGCGCATGTACGAAGTCGCCGACGGCCAGGCGCGCGAACTCGCGTACGACCCCGCGCTGTTCGACTACGGCAAGAGCGGCCTGGACAAGGCGCGCCTGCCGGCCGACCTCGGCTTCGCCGGCTTCCGCCTCGACACCGACCTCGCGCCGCACACCGACTACACGGCCTTCCTCGGCGCCAGCTACTTCCGCGCGACCAGCGGCACGCGCCAGTACGGCCTGTCGGCGCGCGGCCTCGCGATCGACACCGGCCTCGCGCGCCCCGAGGAGTTCCCGGACTTCGTCGCCTACTACCTCGAGCGCCCGAAGCCGGACTCCAACGTCGTGGTCGTCCACGCGCTGCTCGACTCGCCGAGCGTCGCGGGCGCCTACCGCTTCGAGATCACGCCGGGCGACACCACGCGCATGGACATCGACGCCGCGCTGTACCCGCGCAAGGTGATCGAGCGCCTGGGCATCGCGCCGTGCACGAGCATGTACCAGACCGGCGAGAACGACCGCCGCATGGCCAACGACTGGCGGCCGGAGCTGCACGACTCCGACGGCCTGTCGATGCACACCGGCAGCGGCGAGTGGCTGTGGCGGCCGCTGCGCAACCCGGAGAAGCTGAAGTTCAGCGCGTTCGCCGACCACGACCCGCGCGGCTTCGGGCTGCTGCAGCGCGACCGCGACTTCGACCACTACGAGGACGACGGCGCCTTCTACGAGAAGCGCCCGAGCCTGTGGGTCGAGCCGCGCGGCGACTGGGGCGCCGGCGCGATCGACCTGATCGAGATCCCGACCGCGGACGAGACCTTCGACAACATCGTCGCGTTCTGGAACCCGACCGCCAAGCCTCAGCCGGGCCAGGAGACGCTGCTCGCCTACACGCTGCACTGGTGCCGCGAGGCGCCGCAGCAGTCGCCGCTGGGGCGCGTCGTCGCCACGCGCACCGGGATCGGCGGCGTCGTCGGCCATCCGCGCGACCACGTGTCGTACCGCTTCGCGATCGACTTCGCGGGGGGCGACTTCGCGATCCTCGACCCGAAGACGGCCGTCGAGCCGGTGATCACGCTCTCGCGCGGCAAGGCGGAGATCACCTCGGCGCGGCCGCTCGCCTCGGTGCAGGGCTGGCGCGCGATGTTCGACCTCGTGCCGGGGCCGGGCACCGAGCCGGTGACGATGCGCGTGTACCTGCGCGCCGACGGCCAGCCGCTGACCGAAACGTGGCTCTACGAATGGAATGCACCCGGCACGTGACCCGGTTCGCACGCGCCATGAAAAAAGCCGCCCGAGGGCGGCTTTTGCGTTCGCGCACGACCCGTTGCCGAGCCGCGGGCGCAGGCATCAGAGCAGATGCTTGACGCCTTCCTGCTCGTCCTGCAGTTCCTTCAAGGTCTTGTTGATGCGCTCTTGCGAGAACGCGTCGATGTCGAGGCCTTCGACGATCTTGTACTTGCCGTTCTCGGTGGTGACCGGGAAGCCGAACATCGTGTCCTTCGGGATGCCGTATTCGCCGTTCGACGGCACGCCCATGGTGACCCACTTGCCCTTGGAGCCGAGGGCCCAGTCGCGCATGTGGTCGATGGCGGCGTTGGCGGCCGAGGCGGCCGACGACAGGCCACGCGCCTCGATGATCGCGGCGCCGCGCTTGCCGACCGTCGGCAGGAAGGTGTCGGCGTTCCAGACCTGGTCGTTGATCAGGTCCTTGACGGCCTTGCCGCCGACCGTCGCGAAACGGTAGTCGGCGTACATCGTCGGCGAGTGGTTG
>JASLEM010000407.1 GCA_030151165.1 Burkholderiaceae bacterium | reverse complement strand
GACGGTGTCGCCGGTGACCGCGGCCTTGTGGGCCTCGCTGCCCTTGCCGCCGAAGTTGCCGTCCTCGATGTACTTCTTGGCGTTGTCCCAGGCGCCGCCGCCGGTGCACATCGAGATCGCGACGAACAGGCCCGTCACGATCGTCCCCATCAGCACGCCGCCGAGCGCCGCCGGGCCGAGCAGCATGCCGACCAGGATCGGCGCCACGACCGGCAGCAGCGACGGCACGATCATCTCCTTGATCGCGGCGACGGTCAGCATGCCGACCGCCTTGCCGTACTCGGGCTTGCCGGTGCCGGCCATGATGCCGGGGATGTCGCGGAACTGGCGCCGCACTTCCTCGACCACCGCCCCCGCGGCGCGGCCCACGGCCTCCATCGCCATCGCGCCGAACAGGTAGGGAATCATGCCGCCGATGAACAGGCCGACGATGACCTGGTAGTTCGACAGGTCGAACGTGACGCTCATCCCGCGGCCGGCCAGCCCGTGCGTGTAGTCGGCGAACAGCACCAGCGCCGCGAGGCCGGCCGAGCCGATCGCATAGCCCTTGGTGACGGCCTTGGTCGTGTTGCCGACGGCGTCGAGCGGGTCGGTGACGTCGCGCACGCTCTCGGGCAGTTCCGACATCTCGGCGATGCCGCCCGCGTTGTCGGTGATCGGGCCGTAGGCGTCGAGCGCGACGACGATGCCCGCCATGCTCAGCATCGCGGTCGCGCCGACGGCGATGCCGTACAGGCCGGCCAGCGTGTAGCAGACGAAGATCGCGACGCAGACGAGCAGCACCGGGTAGGCCGTCGACTTCATCGACACCCCCAGGCCCGCGATGATGTTCGTGCCATGGCCGGTGGTCGAGGCCTTCGCGATGTGCTGCACCGGGCCGTACTGCGTGCCGGTGTAGAACTCGGTGACCCACACCAGCGCGCCGGTCAGCACCAGGCCGACGGCGCAGGCGCCGAACAGGCGCATGACCGAGTTGCCGCTGTCCAGCACGTCGTCGGGCATGACCGCCTTCGTGACGAAGTAGAACGCGATCAGCGACAGCACGCCCGCGACCGCGAGGCCCTTGTACAGCGCGGGCATCACGTTCTTCATGCCGGGCGACGCCTTGACCGCGAAGCAGCCGACGATCGACGCGATGATCGACACCCCGCCCAGCATCAGCGGGTAGACGACCGCCGACAGCGCGGCGGCCTGCATCAGCAGCGCGCCGAGCGTCATCGTGGCGATCAGCGTGACGGCGTAGGTCTCGAACAGGTCGGCGGCCATGCCGGCGCAGTCGCCGACGTTGTCGCCCACGTTGTCGGCGATGACGGCCGGGTTGCGCGGATCGTCCTCGGGAATGCCGGCTTCGACCTTGCCCACGAGGTCGGCGCCGACGTCCGCGCCCTTCGTGAAGATGCCGCCGCCCAGGCGCGCGAAGATCGAGATCAGCGACGAGCCGAACGCGAAGCCGAGCAGCGGCTTGAGCGTCTCGGCGTCGGCCGCCGAGCCGCCGCTGATGAACCAGTAGAACAGCCCGACGCCCAGCAGGCCGAGGCCCACCACGAGCATGCCGGTGATCGCGCCGCCCTTGAAGGCGACGTCCAGCGCCGGCCCGATGCCGTGCGTGGCCGCCTGCGCGGTGCGCACGTTCGCGCGCACGGAGACGTTCATGCCGATGAAGCCGCACGCGCCGGAAAGAAAGGCGCCGAGCACGTAGCCGCCGGCGGTCTTGATGCCGAGGAAGAAGGCGATGAGCACGGCCAGCACCACGCCGACGATGGCGATGGTCTTGTACTGTCGCGCGAGATAGGCGGCGGCGCCTTGCTGGATCGCCGCGGCGATCTCCTGCATCCGGGCGTTGCCCGCGTCCTGCTTCAGGATCCAGCTGCGCTGGAAGAACCCATAGAGCACCGCGACGAAGCCGCAGGCGAGCGCTATTTCAAGCGCCAGAGTCGTTGACATCAAGAGTTGTCTCCTTCCTTATGTGGATCGGATGCGCCTCACGTACTTGGATCGGCATTCACAACTTCAGTCAGACCAGCGAGGTCGCCCGGCGATCCTAGCGGGTGGTACCCGGTGTCGTCATGGTGTTTTCCTTCGGGTGACTGACGCGGGGCCGGAGACGCCGCGCCGCGACGATGCGGCCCGGGGTATGCGCCGGCGGCGTCGCGCGGCGGCTTTCGCGGGGCGGACCGCGCTGCCCGTAGAATCCGGGTATTCCCGCGAAACCGAACCACAAGACCACCATGAGCCTGCACCTCGTCCCCCCCGGCGCCAAGGCGCCGCAAGAGTTCAACGTCATCATCGAGATCCCGATGAATGCGGATCCGATCAAGTACGAAGTCGACAAGGAATCGGGCGCGCTGTTCGTCGACCGCTTCATGACGACCGCGATGCACTACCCGTGCAACTACGGCTACGTGCCGCAGACGCTGTCGGACGACGGCGATCCGGTCGATGTGCTGGTCATCACGCCGTTCCCGCTGACGCCGGGCGTCGTCGTGACCTGCCGCGCCATCGGCGTGCTGATGATGGACGACGAGGCCGGCGGCGACGCCAAGGTGCTGGCCGTGCCGACCGACAAGATCCTGCCGATCTACTCGCACTGGCAGAAGCCGGAGGACATCAACCAGATGCGCCTGAAGGCGATCCAGCACTTCTTCGAGCACTACAAGGATCTCGAGCCGAACAAGTGGGTCAAGGTCAAGGGCTGGGAAGGCCCGGACGAGGCGCGTCGCGAGATCTCGAACGGCATCGCGGCCTACGCCGCCGCCAAGACGGACAAGTAAGCACCCTGGCGGCCGCCGTGGCCGCCCCGCGAACGATGGCCCTCCGCGCGAGGGCCATTTTTCATGGCGACGGCGGCTTGAACGGCGAGCGGTCGTCGAGCTCGTCCATGTACGAGTCGATCGCGCCGCCTTCCTGCTCGAGGTGCGCGCCGATCGCGCGCGCGAATTCGGGCTCGGCGATCCAGTGCGCGGACTGCGTGCGCACCGGCATCAGCCCGCGCGCCATCTTGTGCTCGCCCTGCGCGCCGCCCTCGAAGCGGTGGAAGCCGTTCGCGATGCACCACTGCAGCGGCTGGTAGTAGCAGGCCTCGAAGTGCACGTTCGGGATCGACTCGAGCGCGCCCCAGTAGCGGCCGTACGCGCTGCCCTGGCCGCGGTCGACCGCGATCAGCGAGCACGCCACGCGCCGGCCGCCGCGCGACGCGACGAACATCACCCAGTTCTCCGGCATCGTGCGCGCCATGCCCGTGAAGAAGGCGCGCGTGAGGTAGGGCGTCGAGTGGTGCTCGGCGTAGGTGTTGCGATAGCAGGCGTGGAAGAAGTCCCACTCGGCGTGGCCGATGGCCGGGCCCTCGAAGGTCTCGAAGGTCACGCCCGCTTCGCCGACGCGGCGGCGCTCCTGCGCGATCTTTTTGCGCTTGTCGCGCTGCAGGCTCGCGAGGAAGTCGGCGAAGTCGGCGTAGGGCAGGGCGGCCGGCGTCGCGGGCTCGCCGGTCGAGCCGGCCACGTCCCCCGTGTCGTTGGCGACATCGCGGTTGCTCCAGTGGAACTGCACGCCGCGCCGCATCATCCAGCCGCTGGCGCGGGCGGTGTCGTTGTCGGCCTCGTCGCCGAACAGCAGGTGCACCGACGAGCAGTCCGCCTGCTGCGCCAGCGCGCCGAGCGCCTGCAGCAGCAGCGCGCGCGCGGGCGCGTCCCGCGCGAGCAGGCGCGAGCCCGGCACCGGCGTGAACGGCACCGCGACGACCAGCTTCGGGTAGTACGGCACGCCGTAGCGGCGGTAGGCGTCCGCCCAGGCCCAGTCGAAGACGTATTCGCCGTACGAGTGCATCTTCAGGTAGGCCGCCGCGGCGGCGACGAGCGGCCCCGGCGCGGTCGCCTTGCCCTTCACCCGCTGCCGGATCGTCATCGTGACGGGCTGCCAGCCGGTGTCCTCGCCGACGCTCTTCGACGTCTCCATCGCGTGCAGATAGGCGTGGCGCATGAACGGCGTCGGGTGGGCCTGCAGCGAGAGCAGCGCGTCCCAGTCGGCAGAGTCCACGGCGGCCACGCCCTCGTGGACCTCGATGACATAATCGTTTTCAGTCACTGCGCCTTCGCCTTCTTCCATGTCAGATCGAGATTCCGTTCGGGTCGCCCTGCTGCAGATCAACCCGACCGTGGGTGATCTCGACGGCAATGCGCGTTTGATCGCCGACGCCGCGCGCGCGGCCTGGCAGCAGGGCGCGCGCGTCGCGCTCGCGCCGGAGCTCGGGCTGTGCGGCTATCCGCCCGAGGACCTGCTGCTGCGCCCGGCCTTCCTGCGCGCCGCGGCCACGGCGCTCGAGAAGCTCGCGGCCTCGCTGGCCGATTGCGACGGCCTGCACCTGGTCGTCGGGCATCCGTGGGCGGGCGAGACGAGCGACGTCACGAGGGCTGCGGGGGGTCACGACGACGATCTTAGGTCGAAGTCCGTCAGCGTGCCGCGCGTCTTCAATGCGGCCTCGGTGCTGGCAGGGGGCCTCGTCGGCGCGACCTATTGCAAGCGCGAGCTGCCCAACTACCAGGTGTTCGACGAGCGCCGCTACTTCGTTTCCGGCCGCGACGCCGGATTCGCGCCGCTCGTCTTCGACGTTGGCGGCGTGAAGTTCGGCGTTCTGATCTGCGAGGACGCCTGGTTCGACGAGCCCGCGCAGCTCGCGAAGTCCGCCGGCGCCGAGGTGCTGTGCGTGATCAACGCCTCGCCGTTCCACCTCGGCAAGCCGGCCGACCGCGAGCAGCGCATGGCGCACTGCGCGCAGTCCACCGGCCTGCCGCTGCTGTACGCGCACATGACGGGCGGGCAGGACGAGGTCGTGTTCGACGGCGGCTCGTTCGCGCTCGATGCCGGCGGCGCGGTCGTCGCGCGCGCGGCGCTGTTCGAGACCGCGACGCTGCTGGTCGACGCCGCGCCCGGCGGTGTGCTGTCGGCGGCCGGCGCCGCCGCCATCGTCCCCTTGCCGGCGCTCCATGCGCAGGCCTGGGCCGCGCTGGTGACGGGCGTGCGTGACTACATCGGCAAGAACGGCTTCCCGAGCGTGCTCATCGGGCTGTCGGGCGGCATCGACTCCGCGCTGGTGCTCGCGATCGCGGTCGACGCGCTCGGCGCCGACCGTGTCCGCACCGTGATGATGCCGTCGACCTACACGGCCGACATCTCCTGGATCGACGCCAGCGAGATGGCGCGCCGGCTCGGCGTGCGCTACGACGAGATCGCGATCGCGCCGATGTTCGACGCGTTCCGCCAGTCGCTGGCCGGCCAGTTCGCCGGCCTCGCCGAGGACACGACCGAGGAGAACATCCAGGCCCGCGTGCGCGGCACGCTGCTGATGGCGCTGTCTAACAAGACCGGCGCGATCGTGCTGACCACCGGCAACAAGAGCGAGATGGCGACCGGCTACTGCACGCTGTACGGCGACATGGCCGGCGGCTTCGCGGTGATCAAGGACGTGGCCAAGACGCTGGTCTACCGCCTGGCTGAATGGAAGAACCGCCAGCCCACGACGCGCGCCGACGGCAGCATCGGGCCCGTGATTCCCGAG
>JASLEM010000475.1 GCA_030151165.1 Burkholderiaceae bacterium | reverse complement strand
GGTCGCCGACGGCAGCGCCGTGCCCTCGCCGGGCCTCGCGATGGAAGTCGCGACCGGCCTGCTGTGCCTGGACGCCGCCCTCGACGACGCCGACATCGCCGACGCCTCGTTCGGCACCCGCATCCACCAGCTCGCCGAGCGCATCGACCTCGCGCGCCAGGGCCGCACGCCGGGCCCGATCGAGCCGTGGATGGAGGATCTCTATCGCCGCGCGTCCGATCGCCAGACGATGGGCAGCGTCGTGCAGGAACTGCGGTCGTCGCTGGCCGAAGTCGAGCTGCAGCTCGACAAGTTCAACCGCAACCCCGCCGAGCGCGAGCTGCTCGTGCCGGTGCCGGGCAAGCTGTCCGCGATGCGCGGCGTGCTGTCGGTGCTGGGCCTCGACCAGGCCGGCCATGCCGTCGTGCGCATGCGCGACGAGGTGGACACCGTCCTCGCGCACGCCTCGGGCGACAACGACGCCGCCGCCGAGCGCCTGCTGTCCGAGCAGGCCGTCGGCCGTCTCGCCGCGAACGTCGGCGCGCTCGGGTTCCTGATCGACCTGCTGGGCGTGCAGCCGCTGCTCGCCAAGTCGCTGTTCAAGTTCGACGCCGACACCGGCCGTCTCGAGGCCGTGATGGGCCGCACCGACGCGCCGCCGGCCGCCGACAGCGAAGCCACGGTCGTCACGCCCGTCGCCGCCCCGGTCGACGCGCCCGCCGAGAACCACCTGCACGACCAGGTCAACCTGCTGGCCGCGGCCGCCGCCGACGACGGCGCGACCAAGGCCGAGCTGATGCACAAGCTCGACGAGCTCGCGCAGCACGCGGTCGTGCACGACGAGAAGGGCCTGGCCGACGCCGCGAAGGCCGCGCGCAGCGCGCTCGCCAAGGCCGACGACCACGCCGACACCAGCGCCGTCCGCCAGGAACTCGCGCAGGCGATGACCGACTACGTGGCCCCGCCGCCGCCCGCGCCGGCCCCGGCGCCCGTGGCCGTGTCGGCCACCGCGACGGCCGAAGACGACGAGATGCTCGAGGTCTTCTTCGAGGAAGCCGAGGAAGTCATCGCCGGTGCGCGCGACAGCCTCGCGAAGCTCGCCGACGAGCCGCAGCATTTCGAATCCATCTCCACCGTGCGCCGCGCCTTCCACACGCTGAAGGGCAGCTCGCGCATGGTCGGCCTCAAGGACTTCGGCGACGCCGCCTGGGCCTGCGAGCAGCTGTACAACGCGCGCCTGGCCGACCACGTGATCGAGGCCGATCCGGCGCTTCGCAAGTTCTCGCTGCACGCGCTCGACGAGCTCGAGAAGTGGGTGCAGGCCCTGACCGCGCGCAACGCCGCCGGCTTCCACAGCGCGCCCATCGTGCAGGCCGCCAACGCGCTGCGCGATGGCGTCGACCCCGATGCCGAGCCGGTGAAGAAGCCGGCCGCCGCGCCGTCCGCCGTCGAGGCGACCGCCGTGCTGCCGCCGATGACGGTGCCGGCCGAGCCCGCCGCCGAGGCCGAAGCCGCCTCCGCGGCCATGATCGACCACGCGCCGCTGCACGGCCCGGACGCGCAGGACACCGAGATCCTGCCCGACCACGACTTCGAGAACACCGAGTCCGGCACGTTGCTGGAGCTGCCGCATTCCGCGGAGTCCGAACACGCCGGCCTGCTGCTCGACCTGCCGTCCGATCCGCCCGAGCCCACCATCGTGGCGCTGCCGACGGCGGAGGTGCCGCATGCGCCGGCACACGAGACGATCGACGCCGCGGCCATCCCCGAGCCGCTCTCGCTCGAGATCGATCTCGCCGCGCTGGACGCCGCCGAGGCGACCCACGTCGAGCCGGTGCATCCGGTCACGCCCGAATCGACGTATGACACCGAGCGCGGCGTGCTCGAGGAGGCCTCCGACACCGGCGCCGCGCCGTTCGACGACGAGCCCGCGACGGTGGAGTCGCGCTTCGACGACGAGCCCGAGACCGTGCCGGCGACGCTGGACGAATCGCCGGCGTTCGACGCGCTGCCCAACGAGCGCACCGCCGAGCCGGCCGCCAACGACGCGCACCACGAGGCCGCCGCCGGCTTCGACGCGCTGCCGGCGGACGACGCCGAGAACTACAAGGTCATCGGGCCGCTGCGCATCGGCCTGGGCCTGTTCAACATCTTCTTGAACGAGGCCGACGAGCAATCGCGCCGCCTGTGCACCTCGCTCGCCGAGTGGGCGCTCGAGCTGCCGCGCCCGGTCGGCGAGGACGCCGTCGCGCTCGCGCATTCGCTGGCTGGCAACTCGGCCACCGTCGGCCACACCGACCTGTCGGCGCTGGCGCGTCGCCTCGAGCACGCGCTCGAGACGTCGACGTCGCGCGAGGTCGACGCCGACGAGGCCCAGCTCTACGTCGACGTCGCCGAGGAGATCCGCCGCCTGCTGCACCAGTTCGCCGCGGGCTTCCTGCAGTCGCCGGCGCCGGCCATCGTGGCGCGCTTCGATGCGTTCCAGGCCAGCGTGCTCGCGCACGCCGCGCAGGCGCTGCAGGCGCAGCACGACGAGCGCATGCGCGCCGCCGACGAGGCCGACCGCGCCGAGGCGGCCGCCCACGCGGCGCCCGCGCTGCCGGAGGTCTCCGAGGTCGACGACGCACCCGCCGCGCCCGCCGTGCCGGATGTGCACGAGACCTTCCACGCGCCGGCCGTGCCGGAAGTGCACGAGACCGTCGACGAGCATCACTTCGCCGAGCAGCCGATCGCGGCGCCGGAGGTGATCGAGTCCGCAGACGTCGACGCGCAGGCGTTCCGCGCGCTCGAGCAGATTGCCGAGTCGACGATCGTGCAACCGCACGAGGCCGAGCCCGTCGCCGAACCGGTCGCCGAGGAAAAGCCCGCGGCCGCCGAGCCGGTCGCCGAGCAACCGGCGGCCGCCGCCGTCGTGCCGGAAAGCGGCCTCGGCGCCGTCCGTTTCAGCGTGCTGGACGAAGCCGTCCGCCACGAGGGCCACGGCCACGAGATCGCCGCGACGGACGTCGACACCCCCGAATTCGCGCAGGACCTGGACGCGCACGACGCGATCGACCCCGAGCTGTTCGAGATCTTCTCGGAAGAGGCGCAGGAACTGCTGCCGACGCTGGCGTCGCACCTGCGTGCGTGGGAAGAGTCGCCGGAGATGACCTCCGAGGCGTTCGGCGCGCTGCGGGCGCTGCACACGCTCAAGGGCAGTGCCCGTCTTGCCGGCGCGATGCGCCTGGGCGAGCTGGCGCACCGCCTCGAGACCGCGTTCGAGGACCGCGTGGGCGGCCGTTCCGCGACGCCGCCGACGATGGCGATGCTGCACACCGGCGTCGACGCGCTCGACGAGGAATTCCAGCGCCTGCAACGGGCGCCGCGCGTCGCCGAGCCGGCGCCCGCGCCGGTGGTCGCCGCCGAGCCGGTCGTCGAGACGCCGGTCGCCGTCGAGCCCGTGGTCGAGGCGGCCGAGCCGGTCGTCGAACCGACGCCGGAACCCGCCGTCGAGCCGGTCGCCGAGAAGGCGCCCGAATCGACCGTTCGCCAGTTCGTGCCGAAGGCGCTGGCCGATGCCGCGCCGGCGTCGATCGACTGGGCGCGGTTCTCGGCCAACAACCCGTCGCGCGTGGTGCGCGTCGCCGAGGCGGCGTCGTCCAATCCGGCGACCGCCACCGTCCGCGTGCGCGCGCCGCTGCTCGACCGCCTGGTGAACCAGGCCGGTGAAGTATCGATCACGCGATCGCGTCTCGAGACCGACGTCGTGCAGATGCGCGTCTCGCTGCGCGAACTGACGGAAAACCTGGATCGCCTGCGTCGCCAGCTGCGCGACATCGAGCTCCAGGCCGACACGCAGATCGCGTCGCGCCTCGAAGCGAGCAAGAGCGCGTCCGTCGAGTTCGATCCGCTGGAAATGGACCGCTTCACGCGCTTCCAGGAACTGACGCGGATGATGGCGGAGTCGGTGAACGACGTCGCGACCGTCCAGCGCAGCCTGCAGCAGACCGTGCAGTCGGCCGAAGACGAAATGGCTGCCCAGACGCGCCTGACGCGGGCGCTGCAGGAAGACCTGCTGCGCGCGCGCATGGTGCCGTTCGACGCGCTGTCCGAGCGCCTGTACCGCGTCGTGCGGCAGGCCGCCAAGGAAACGTCGGTGCAGGTGCGCCTGAACGTGGAAGGCTCGTCGATCGAGCTGGACCGCAGCGTCCTCGACCGCATGGCCGGTGCCTTCGAGCACTTGCTGCGCAACGCCGTCGTGCACGGCATCGAGACGCCGGAAATCCGTCGCGCGCAGGACAAGGATCCGATCGGCACGATCGACGTCGCGCTGACGCAGCAGGGCAACGAGGTGCGGATCCAGATCCGCGACGACGGCCATGGCCTCGACCTGCAACGCATCGAGGCGCGCGGTCGCCGCAACGGCCTGATCGCGCCGGACGCGCATCCGTCCGACGCCGAACTCGCGAACCTGATCTTCACGCCGGGCTTCACGACGACCGAGGAGGTCACCGAGCTGGCCGGCCGCGGCGTCGGCATGGACGCGGTGCGCACCGACGTCACCGCGCTCGGCGGCCGCATCGAGACCGCTTCCGCCGCAGGCCGCGGCACGGCCTTCACGCTGCTGCTGCCGTTGACGACCGCCGTGACGCGCGTCGTGCAGCTGCGCTGCGGCAACCTCACCGTCGCGATCCCCGCGTCGCTGGTGGAAGTCGTGCGTCGCGCGCCGGTCGGCGAAGTCGAGCAGGCGTACCTGAGCGGCAACTACCGCGACGGCGTCAACGACGTGCCGTTCTTCTGGCTCGGCGCGCTGCTGCAGGCGAGCACGCACGGCGTGCTGGTCGGCAAGACGACGCAGGTCGTGCTGGTGCGAAGCGCGGAACAGCGCGTCGCGCTGCACGTCGACCAGGTCATGGGCAACCAGGAAGTGGTCGTCAAGAACCTCGGGCCGCAGCTCGCGCGCCTGCCGGGCCTGGCGGGCATGTCGCTGCTGGCCACCGGCGATGTGGTGCCGATCTACAACCCGGTCGCGCTCGCCACCGTCTACGGCCAGCGCCCGACGGCGGACGGCTCGGCGCCGAAGGCGCCGGTGATCGTCGAGGAAGTCGAGGAAGTGCGCGCGCCGCTGGTGCTCGTCGTCGACGATTCGCTGACGGTGCGCCGCGTCACGCAGCGCCTGCTGACCCGCGAAGGTTTCCGCGTCACCGTCGCCAAGGACGGCCTGGATGCGCTGGAGCAGCTCGAGGTCGAACGCCCGGCCGTGATGCTGACCGACATCGAGATGCCGCGCATGGACGGCTTCGACCTGCTGCGCAACGTGCGCCACGATCCGCGCTGGGTGAACCTGCCCGTGATCATGATCACGTCGCGCATCGCGCAGAAGCATCGCGACCTCGCGGAACAGCTCGGGGCCGACCACTATCTCGGCAAGCCGTATGATGAAGAGCAACTTATCGCACTGATCCAGCAGAATATCGCCAGGACGATGCCCGCTTGAGATTTCAGTCGGGCGACGACTCGACCGATAACAAGGATCGAACCGCTCAAATCATCCATGCCGGAAATCATTGATCACCTTGGCTCTCTGACGGGGTTGCGCGACCGCGACACGCTCGACGTCAGCCTTGCTCACGCGATGCGCGACCTGCTCGCGCCGAAGCGGGTGGCCATCTATCGGCTGGTGGGCGACCAGGGCGAGGAGCGCTGGCTGAACCGCGCCTTGTTGAACGCCGACTCGCCCGCCGCGACGGCCGACCCCGCGTGGGTCGACCTGAACGACCTGCCGCGCGCGGCCGATCGCCCGGTGTGGCTCGAGTGCCTGACGACCGCGCAGGTGATGTCGAGCAGGGACGGCGACATCGTGACCACGCTGTTCCCGGTGATCTCGGACACCGGCGGCGTCGGCGTCATCGAGCTGCAGAGCACGCGCTCGGTCGGCCCGAAGACGCGCCGCCTCGTGTTCGGCGTGCTGCGCATCTACCGCAACGTGCAGTCGCTGCTCGACTACAGCGAGCGCGACACGCTCACCGGCCTGCTCAACCGCAAGATCTTCGACGACAGCTTCTACAAGGTGTCGTCGCTGTCGCTGCTCGACGCGAAGCTCGACGAGGGCGACCGCCGCCATCCGAACGCGCCGCGCTACTGGCTCGGTGTGGTCGACATCGACCACTTCAAGAACGTCAACGACCGCTTCGGCCACCTGATCGGCGACGAAGTGCTGCTGCTGCTGTCGCGCATCATGCGCGGCTGCTTCCGCTTCTCCGACCAGCTCTACCGCTTCGGCGGCGAGGAATTCGTCGTGCTGCTGCTGTGCAGCGACGAGGCCGACGCGGCCGCGGCGCTCGAGCGCTTCCGCAAGGTCGTCGGCGAGTACCCGTTCCCGCAGGCCGGCACGATCACCGTCAGCGTCGGCTTCACGGCCATCGAGGTCGGCGACACCCCCGCCGCCGCCTTCGAACGCGCCGACCGCGCCGTCTATCATGCCAAGCACAACGGCCGCAACCAGGTCAGCAACCACGCCGAGCTGATGCGCCAGGGCGTGATCGAGGACGACAAGCGCGTCAGCGACGTCGAGCTGTTCTGACGCCTGACGCGCCCGCGCGCGGCCGGGAGGCCCGCGCGCATCCGCGGACGTACCCCACACCGTATCCTCGGGCGCCATCGTCCGGCGTCCGCGCCATCCCCCCATCGTGGGGTCGACAGCATCGCGGCGGGCATCGACATTACGGCCCGGTTGCCCGGTCGTGCGAACGCTCGCCCGGACGGCCCTCGAGCCTCGCCCTCCCGCGCGCAGGCGACGACGCGCCATTGACACGTGCGCATCGGCGCCGGCCAACCCGGTGCCATCCATGCCCCTGCCGTCCTTCGCACGCCTGTCCCGCGGTCGCTTCGCGATGAGCGCCTTCCTCGTCGCGGCGTCGGCCTTGTCCCGCGCCGCCACGCCGCCTCCGCCGCCGGCGGGCTGGACGGCGCAGGCGAGTGGCGACGTCGAGGTCTATCGGCTCGATCGCGGCGGTCGCCGCTTCGAGATGCGGCTGTTCCCGGCCGAACCCGTCCCGGCCAGCTTCGACGACTGGTTCGCCGGCCGCCTGGCGCGCCCGATGCAAGGCGTGGTCGCGGAGCGCTTCGCGCCGGCGCCGGTGCGCTCGCCGCTCGTGCGTTCCGCGCTCGCGCGCGGTCGCGGCGGCCACGGCGAGGCGCTGACGCTGATGCGCGCCGGGTGCCGGCGATCGGATGGCAGCGTCGCGTTCGTCGAGCTGGTGTCGCCGGACGACGAGGCCTTCGCCCGCGCCGCGACGTCGGAGGGCCTGGCGCTGTTCGCCGACGTGTGCCGGGGCGGCGGGACGGCGGTCGCGGGCGCGGCGGCGTCCGGCGCCGGCGCGGCCGTCGCATCGGCCTCCGCCGCGAAGCCCGCGCCTTCGGCGCCCGGCTATGCGTTCGCGACGAAGACGCCCGGCAGCGGCGTGCAAGGATCGCAGATCGAGGGCGTGATGGAGTACTGGCGCAACGACCAGGCCGGCATGACGATGCAGGTGCACACGTTCTACTACCTCCTGCTGAAGGACGGCACCTTCCACGACGGCCTGCCGCCGGTCTGGTTCGAGGACTTCGACGTCGCCTCTTCGCGCAAGGGCGAGCCCGGCCTGTGGGGGCACTGGACGCGCACGGGCCAGCAGGTCCGCTTCGTCTGGCCGAACGGCTACAACATCACGCTCGACCCGGGCAGCACGCGCCTGCCGGCGCGGCCGGGCGAGACGCTGAACGGCGTGTGGAAGGGCTTCTCGGCCTACTCGACGGGCTTCTCGGTGTCGATGTCGCACTGGTCGGTGCAGTTCACCAAGGACGGGCGCTTCCTCAAGAGCTCGGACAACAGCGTCACCGGCAGCGTCGGCACGGGCGTCGGCGGCGTGCCCACCGGCGGCGCCGTGATCTCGGACGACCAGGGCACGACGTCGACGATGGGCGGCGCGAACTTCGCGACCGCGCGCCAGCGCCGCGCCGCGAACCCGCGCGGCAACCGCGAGGGCAGCTACAAGCTCGACGGCTACGACATCGAGCTGGACTACGACAACGGCGTCGTCGAACGCCGCCCGTTCTGCGCGACGTCCGACCGCACGCAGATCTGGTTCGAGGGCGACGAGCTGTCGTCGACGTTGCGTTAGCTACACCGACGGCGCACCGCGGCCACGGGCGCCGAAGCGCGCGAGCGTCTTCTCGCGCCCGACGTCGTGGTCGATGATCGGGTGCGGATAGTCCCGGCCGATCGTGATGCCGGCGGCGGCGAGCTCGATCGGCTTGGCCGTCCACGGCGCGTGGATTGCCTTGCCCTGCAGCGCCGCGATCTCCGGCACCCAGCGGCGGATGAAGGCGCCGGTCGCGTCGAAGCGTTCGCTCTGCGTCACCGGGTTGAAGATGCGGAACCACGGCTGCGCGTCGCAGCCGGTGGACGCCGCCCACTGCCAGCCGCCGTTGTTCGAGGCCAACTCGAAGTCGTTGAGGTGCCGCGCGAAGTACGCCTCGCCGCGCTGCCACGAGATGCCGAGATCCTTGGTGAGGAAGCTCGCGGTGATCATGCGCAGCCGGTTGTGCATGTAGCCGGTCGCGTTGATCTGGCGCAGGCCCGCGTCGACCAGCGGATAGCCGGTGCGGCCCTCGCACCACGCGGCGAAATGCGCGTCGGCCGCCGGGCCGTGCTCCCAGCGCAGGTCGTCGCAGTCGGCGCGGTAGGCGTGGTGGACGACGTGCGGATGGTGGTGCAGCACCTGCTGGTAGAAGTCGCGCCAGACCAGCTCCGACAGCCACGTCTGCGCGCCCTTGCTGCCGCCTTCGACGCGCTGGGCCGCGAGCCGCACGAGGCGGCGGATCGACAGCGTGCCGAAGCGCAGGTGCACGCCGAGGTGGCTGGGTCCGGGCTTCGCGGGGAAGTCGCGCGTGTCGTCGTAGTCGTCGATGCGGTCGAGGAACTCGTCGAGCAGTTCCTCGCCGCCGGTCTCGCCGGGGCGCAGGCCGGGGTCGTCGAGCGCGTTCGTCGCGCGCGACTGGAAGCCGAATTCCTCGAGCGCCGGCACCGCCGCGCCGTCCTTCCACGGCGAGCGCAGCGCGGCGGGCAGGGCGGCGAGCGCGTGGCCGTTGGTGTCGCTGGGCGCGGCGCCCAGCAGGTCGGGCCGCGCGTGCACGGTCTTCAGCCAGGCGTTCTTGTAGGGCGTGAAGACGCCGTACGGCGTTCCGGTGCCGGTCAGCACCTCGCTGCGCTCGAGCACGACGTGATCCTTGCCGGTGCGCAGCCGGCGCCCGTCCGCGGCGAGCGCTGCGCCCACGCGCGCGTCCCGCGCGAGCGCGGCGGGGTCGTCGTCGTGGTGGGCGAAGACGGCCTGCACGTCGAGCGCCGCGGCCAGGCGCGGGATCTCGTCGACCGGGTCGGCGTGGCGCACGATCAGCTGCACCCGCGCGCCGCTGCCCGAGGACGCGGCCAGCGCGGCCAGGCGGGCGTCCAGGTCGGCGAGGCTGTCGCGGATGAACGCGACGCGGCGGTCGTGCGGCGGCAGGCCGTGCAGGATCGCGGTGTCGAGGACGAAGACGCACCAGACGGCGTCGGCGTCGCGCAGCGCGCGTGCCAGCGCGGGGTGGTCGTCGACGCGCAGGTCGCGCCGGAACCAGACCAGCCCGCGTTCGTGGCGGCGTGCCGGCGTGGGTGTTTCGGACGTCGCCGCGGCGGCGCCGGGTCGATTGCGGGGGGTCATCACCATGGCCACGGATTGTGCGGGCTCCGCTGCCTTAAAATCGCCCGATGGCCGCCGAACCGATCAACCTGACCAACCAGTTCCTCATCGCGATGCCCGGGATGGTCGACGAGGCGTTCTCCGGCGCCGTCGTCT
>JASLEM010000278.1 GCA_030151165.1 Burkholderiaceae bacterium | reverse complement strand
CTCGTGCGTCGGGCAGGGCCCGACCCACGATCACGCTCATCGCGTAGTCCAGATACGAACGCCGCATCTCCTCTTCGAGGCTGATGGGCAGGGTTTCCTTGGCAAATTGGGTCATGGCCTACAGACAGCCGCCCTGCGTTCACGGGTGAATCCCGGCGCAGGCGGAATATGGGATTCTAAGGGGTGACGGGCTTGTCGCTGTCACGCAACACTCCTTGGGTGCAATTGGGGCCGGTCATGCAAAAACAGGCCTCTGTCATACGCCGATGGCACAATGATTTTTGTCGTTGGTGCGTGTTTGCCCCGCTAGGCGCGCGTCAACGTTATACACATCCGATTTGGACGTATCGCAGGCGACTGCGGCTTTCCTCGAGAGGAGAATCATGAAGAAATTGAACAAGGTCGCGATGCTGTTCGCGTCTGTCGCGCTCGTCGCTCCCCTGTCCGGCGCTTTTGCGCAAGCCACGTCCGCGCCCGATCGCATCGACAACTGGCGCAACATCGACGGCGAAGCCTGGAAGAACGGCACCCGCGAATACTGCTGGCGCGACAACTTCTGGACGCCCGCGTCGGCCCTGCCCGAGTGCGACGGCGCCCTGCAACCGGTCGTCGCCGTCCCGGCGCCCGTGGCTCCCGCTCCGGCCGCCCCGGCCCCGGTCGTCGCCCCGCCGGCTCCGGCCCCGGTCGTCGCTCCGGTTCCGTCGAGCGAGAAGGTCACCTACGCCGCCGACGCGTTCTACGACTTCGACAAGGCCACGCTGAAGCCCGAAGCCAAGGAAAAGCTGGACGACCTGGTCTCGAAGGTCAAGGACATCAACCTCGAAGTGATCATCGCCGTCGGCCACACCGACAGCGTCGGCACCGATGCCTACAACCAGAAGCTGTCGGTTCGCCGCGCCGAGTCGATCAAGACCTACCTGGTCGGCAAGGGCATCGAAGCCAACCGCGTCTACACCGAAGGCAAGGGCGAGAAGCAGCCGGTCGCCGACAACAAGACCGCCGAAGGCCGCGCGAAGAATCGCCGCGTGGAAATCGAAGTCGTCGGCACCCGCGCCAACGGCAAGTAAGATTCTCCGGAGCCTTCGGGTTCCGGGTTTCTCTCGAGCCCACGAAAACCCGCTCCGGCGGGTTTTTTCATTTCCGGGGCTGCCTTTCCGGGGCCGCCCGAACACGCGCTAGCATTGACGCCATGAACGCATCGACCAACGCCGACCCCCAGGAACTCGAGAAATTCGGCGAGCTCGCCCACAAGTGGTGGGACACCGAAGGCGACTTCAAGCCGCTGCACCGCATCAACCCGCTGCGGCTGGACTGGATCGCCCAGCGCGCGCCGCTGCCGGGCAAGGCCGTGCTCGACGTCGGCTGCGGCGGCGGCATCCTCGCCGAGTCGATGGCGCTGCGCGGCGCCAACGTGCTGGGCATCGACCTGTCCGTCAAGCCGCTGAAGGTCGCACGCCTGCACGCGATGGAGGCCGGCGTGAGCGGCCTCGAGTATCGCGAAGTGGCCGTCGAGGCGCTGGCCGCCGAACGGCCCGCCAGCTTCGATACCGTCACCTGCATGGAGATGCTTGAGCACGTGCCCGACCCGTCGTCGGTCGTCGCGAGCTGCGCCAGGCTGGTCAAGCCGGGCGGCCACGTGTTCTTCAGCACGCTCAACCGCAACACCAAGTCCTTCCTGTTCGCGATCGTCGGCGCGGAGCACGTGCTCAAGCTGCTGCCCAAGGGCACGCACGAGTACGCCAAGTTCATCCGCCCGAGCGAGCTCTCGGGCTTCGCGCGCGCGGCCGGCCTCGAGGTGCACGAGATGGTTGGCATGGAATACAACCCGCTGACGCAGCGCTACTGGCTGTCGGGCGACACGTCCGTCAACTACATGATCGCCTGCCGCCGGCCCGCGGCATGACGCGCACCTCGCAAGGCATCCGCGGCGTCCTGTTCGATCTCGACGGCACGCTGATCGACAGCGCGCCCGACCTCGCCGGTGCCGCGAACCGCCTGCGCGCCGACCACGGCCTGCCCGCCTTGCCGCTCGCGGCGCTGCGGCCGATGGTGGGCTCCGGTGCGCGTGGCATGGTCGGCATCGCGTTCGGCGTCAAGCCGGGCGAGCCGCGCTTCGAGGAGCTGCGCGACGCCTTCCTCGCGCACTACGAAGCCGGCCTGCTGCAGTCCACGCAGCCGTTCGAGGGCGTCGACGCGCTGCTGTCCGCGCTCGAAGATGCGGGTACGCCATGGGGTATCGTCACCAACAAGGCGACGCGCTTCACGAGCCCGATCGTCGCGGGCCTCGGGCTCGCGCAGCGCGCGGCGGTCGTCGTGTGCGGCGACACCACCCCGCACTCGAAGCCGCACCCCGAGCCGCTGTTCGCGGCCGCGCGCGCGATGGGGCTGCCGCCGGAGAGCGTCGCCTACGTCGGCGACGACCTGCGCGACGCCCAGGCCGCCCGGGCCGCCGGCATGCCGATGATCGCGGCCACGTGGGGCTACCTCGGCCTCGGCGAGCCGGTCGAGGCGTGGGGCGCGGACGTCGTCGCCGCCGCGCCGGCCGACGTGCTCGCCTGGCTGCGCGGCTGAAAGACGACCCTTCGCTCGCGACACGCGCGTCACGCGCGTGACCGCGCGCGTCGCGCGACGCGCGCTCAGGCGCCCCTGCGCGGCCGCATCGCGAGGAACTCCTCGCCCTGGTGGCGCGACGACTGCAGGTCGAAGTGCGACAGCGCGGACTGCCCCAGCAGCGCCACGCATTGCGGGCAGGTCACGGCCGGCACGTCGTGCAGCTCGAACGGGCCGACGCGCAGCGTGTCGATCGCGATCTGCTGCGCGGTCGTGCGCCGGCCGTCGGCGGTGCGCATCACGATCTGCTCCTTCGTCACGCGATAGCGCACGTGCGCCTGCGCGAGCCACTGCGGGCCGACCGTCGTCAGCGTCGCGCCGGTGTCGACCATGAACGCGACCGGGATGCCGTCCGGGCCGGTCACGGGCGCGAAGAAGTGGTGCTCGAACGCGGGCAGGCGCAGCAGGCCGGCCGGGGCCCCGGCGGCGGATCCGGACGCGGCCGATGCGCTCGCCTCGGCGCTCTGCGCGAGCGAGGTCTCGATCGCGATGCGCTGGCCTTCGAAATACGCCGGGTTGCCGTTGGCGACGGCGTCGACGTCGAAGCTCTCGAGCAGCGACAGCGCCTCGTAGGATCGATGCTGCGCCACGAGCAGCTTCGCGAGGCTGCCGCGCACGTCGACCAGCCGCGGCACCACCGACAGCGCCTTGTACGACCAGTCGATCGCCTCGTCGTCGCGCTTCAGGTGGTGCAGGCTGTCCGCGTAGTAGGCGAAGAGGTCGTACGTGCCTTCGCCGGCATCGATCGAGCGCTTGAACTGCACGACGGCGCCCGCGTGGTCGTCGAGCCGGTTCAGCACGATGCCGAGGTTGGCCATCGCGTTGCCGTCGTCCGGGTGCTTCGAGACGAAGTAGGCCCAGTTCTCCTTCAGGCAGGCGAGGTCGTTCGTGCGCGTGCACTCGGCGATGTTGCGCTTGATCTGTTCGGCGGTCGGCGGCGGCCCGCTCTGCGCCTTCATCGCCGCGGAGACCTTCGACCACCACGGCAGCGCGACGCTCGCGATGCCGCCAAGCACGACCAGCGCCCCGATCGCGACCGCGAAGCCCGTCGCGCGCGAACGGCCGCCGCCCGCGTCCCACGGCGAGGTCGCAGCGACGCGCGGCGCGGCGGGCAGGTCGAGCGGCAGGTCGTGGAACGCGGGTTCTCGGGATCGATCGGTCATCGGCGGCCTGCGGCAGGAGAAACGGGCGTGGAAAAAACGGGGTCGAGACGCGGTCGAGGCACGCGAGTGCGCGATTATCGACTCGACCGTGGCAACGAAAGTCGACGCCACCGCCTTGAAGGCGCGCGCCATGCCCTAAAATGCACGTTCTGGGGCCGACCAGGTTTCGACGGGGGTACGGATCCGGCGCAGGGCATGCCGAGCACCAGTTCGCTCGTAAATCCACTGGAAACAAAGTAACTGCGAACGACTCTTCGTACGCTCTCGCGGCTTAAAACCCGTGAGCCT
>JASLEM010000265.1 GCA_030151165.1 Burkholderiaceae bacterium | reverse complement strand
TTCTGGTGGCGGCGCTGCACCGAGCAGTCGCGCTCGAACAGGTAGACGCCGTTGCCGTGCGTGTCGAAGAACACCTGGATCTCGATGTGGCGCGGGCGTTGCACGTAGCGCTCGATCAGCACCGCGTCGTCGCCGAAGCTGTTGATCGCCTCGCGCTTGCAGGACGCGAGCGCGGCGTCGAACTCCTCGCCCGCCATCACGACGCGCATGCCCTTGCCGCCGCCGCCCGCACTCGCCTTGATCAGCACCGGGTAGCCGATGCGGTCGGCCTCGCGCCGGAGCAGCGCGGGATCCTGGTCGGCCGCGTGGTAGCCGGGCACGAGGCGCACGCCGGCCTTTTCCATCAGCTGCTTGGACTCGGCCTTCAGGCCCATCGCGCGGATCGCCGACGGCGGCGGGCCGATGAACGCGATGCCGGCGTCCGCGCAGGCCTGCGCGAAGTCCTCGTTCTCGCTGAGGAAGCCGTAGCCCGGGTGGATCGCCTGGGCGCCCGTGGCCTTGGCGGCGTCGATGATGCGTTCCCAGCGCAGGTAGCTGTCGCGCGGCGACGGCTCGCCGATGCGCACGGCCTCGTCGCACGCGGCGACGTGGCGCGCGTCGGCGTCGGCGTCCGAGTAGACGGCGACGCTCTTCACGCCGAGGCGGCGGGCCGTTGCTGCGACTCGGCAGGCGATTTCACCGCGATTGGCGATCAAGATCTTGTCAAACATGGTTCTGTCTCCGCAAAGGATGCGCTGCCGTCGTCGGCGTCTGGAATCGTCAGGAATGAAATCTGCGTCACGGGGCGGCGCCACGGATCGTGGCCGGGGCCGGGTCGTCGCGCCACACGACGTCGTAGTCGACGACATAGAGCCGGCACGGGCCGCGCGCCGTGCGCTGCTGGCAGTCGGCGAGCGCGTCGCGCGCGCTGGTCGCCTCGCCGTCGCGGAACGCCCAGGCGCCGTCGGGGGCGATCGCGAAGGCGCGCGGCAGCGGCTTGGCGAGGAACTGCCGGTAGCCGGCCCGGCCCTTGTCGCCGAGGAAAGGCACGTGCGCGACGTCTTCCATCGCGGGCGACTCCTGCGCGCTGTCGAGGCGGTAGCGGACGTCGAACGGCAGGTGCAGCTGGGCAAAGAAGCGCTCGAGCTCCGGCAGCCAGATCTGCACACCCGCCGGGGACGCGAACATCGAGTGCGCGTTGTCGCCGAACTCGCCGAACGCGACGAGCCGCGCGGGGCCGCCGACATCGGTGTACGCGCGGAACATGCGGCGCCAGGTGTCGGCGTCGAAGAACGCGTCGTTGTCGCCGTAGAACCAGACGCTCGGCACGGTCGTGGCCGCGCCGTAGTGCGCGAACGCGGTGGCGAGGTCGCGCTGCCAGTGCGGGCAGTCGTCGAGCCGCAGCCCGCCCGCGAAGCTGACGAGCCCCGCGACCTGCGGCAGGTTGCGCGCGCCGAGCGCGATCGTCGCGAGGCCGCCCTGCGACTGGCCCATCACGACGACGCGGCGGGCGTCGATGTCGGGCATCCGCGACAGCGCGGCCAGCGCCGCGGCGACGTCGTCGGCCTGCGCGATGCCGTTGGCCTCGACGTCGCAGCCGGTGAACGCGTAGGCGCCGCCGGAGCGCGCGAAGCCCTGGCGCATCGGCGTGGCCACCGCGTAGCCGCGCCGCACGAACTCGCGCGCGGCGAGCACGTAGCGCTGGCGCGGCTGCTCGTGGGTGTCGCCCGCCGCCTTGCCGTGGTTGATGATGACGAGCGGGAACGGGCCGTCGCCGGGCGGGCGGAACAGCGTCGTCTCCAGCAGCACGCCGCCCGGGCCGGGCTTGGGCGCCATCACGACGTTCTCGCGCATGCTGCCCACGGGCAGCGGCGGCGCGTCCTGCGCACGCACGCCGCCGGGCAGCGCGGCCACGAGCAGCCCCGCGCACGCGAGCACGCGTGACGCGAGGCGGCGCAGGCCGGCGATGCGCATGCTCAGCGCCACGCGGGGTCGCGCTTGGCGAGGAAGGACTGCACGCCCTCCTTGCCCTCGGCGCTGGCCCGGATGTCGGCGATACGCCGTGCCGTATCGGCGCGCAAGGCCTCGTCGACCGGCCGGCCGGCGACGTCCTGCACGAGCTTCTTGCAGGCGCGCACCGCGGCCGGGCCGTTGGCCACGAGCGCGGCGACGAGCTCGTCGACCCTCGCGTCGAGCGCGTCGGCCGCCACGACCTCGTGCACGAAGCCGAGCGCGTGGGCGCGCGCGGCGTCGAAGCGCTCCGCGGTGGTGAAGTAGCGCCGCGCCGCCTGCTCGCCGAGCGCGCGCACGACGTACGGGCCGATCGTCGCGGGCAGCAGCCCCAGCTTCGCCTCGCTGAGGCAGAAGTTGACGCCCTCGGCCGCGACGAGGATGTCGCACACCGCCGCCAGGCCGACGCCGCCGGCGTAGCAGTCGCCGTGGACGCGTCCGACCACGGGCACCGGGCACGACCAGATCGCGTGGAGCATGTCGGCCAGGCCTTGCGCGTCGGCGCGGTTCTGCTCCCACGTGTAGTCGGCCATCGCGCGCATCCACGACAGGTCGGCGCCGGCGCAGAACGCCTTGCCGTGGCCGCCGAGGACGACGGCGCGCAGCGTGTCGTCGGCCGCGAAGCCGGTGAACGCGGCGGTGAGCTCGGCGATGACGCTGTCGTTGAACGCGTTGCGCACGTCCGGGCGGTTCAGGAACACGCGCGCGACGGGGCCGGCGCGGTCGATCTGCAGGGTGGCGGTCATTGGTGTTCGTCCTTCACGGGAACGGCCGGCGCGTGCGCGTCGCCGCGCAGCTGGGCCACGGTGCCGATGCGGCGGTCCTCGTCGGCATTCCAGACGACGTTGTCGTCGACCGCGTACAGCCAGCACTTGTGGCCGCGGCGCGCGCAGTCGTCGAGCGCCTTCGTCATCGCGTCCGGATCGTCGGCCCAGAAGCGCCAGCTGCCGTCGTCCTGGAACACGAACGCGCGCGGCTTGGGCAGCGTCAGGAAGTGCGCGTAGCGCTCCTTGCCGGCAGGCAGCTCGGTCGGCAGCGCGCCGAGGTCGCCCAGCTCGGCGTAGCCGGACTTCGGCGGCACGGCCAGCGTGTGCGGCTTCGAACGCGAGAAACGCGCGCGCAGCCAGACGTAGGAGTTGAAGGTGCCCGAATGGCACTCGTAGGCCGCGGGGTCGTCGTACACCACGCCCTTGTAGTCGGACACGATGCCCACCACCGCGACCGCGCCGGCCTTGCGCGCCGCGGCGGACAGGCGCGTCAACGCGTCGTCGAGCGCACGCTGGCAGACTTCCTCGTCGGTCGGCCGCTTGAAGTACCGCACCGTCGGGTCGGTGCTGGTCGCGCCGGCTTCGCCCTCGACCTGCACGTCGTCGGGCAGCGCGTCCGCGGTCGTCGCGGAAGCGCTGCCGAAACGCAGCGGCAGGTTGCCGACGATGACGTGCGTCGCCGGCGTCGCCAGCGCGGCGGCGGCGGGCAGGTGGAGCACGACGTCGCGCGCGTGGGCCGACGTGGCCGCCACGATGGCGGCGAGGAGCAGGGTCGATCGAAGGAGGCGCATGGGGCGATGCGGACTCATTGGTGCTCGTCCTGCACGCTGCCCGGCGTGCCGCCGTCGAGCTGCGCGGTCGAGCCGATGCGGCGGGCGACGTCGGCGCTCCAGACGACGCGGTCGTCGGCCGCGTAGAGCCAGCAGCGCTTGCCTTGCCGCGCGCAGTAGTCGAGCGCCTTGCTCATCGCCTCGGGATCCTTCGAGTAGAAGCGCCAGCTGCCGTCCTCGTAGACGACGAACGCGCGCGGCCGGGGCAGCGTCAGGAAGTACGCGTAGCGTTCGCGGCCGGCGTCGCTGATCGGCACGGCCTTCACGTCGTCGAGCGGGGCGAAGCCGGTCGCCGCCGGCAGCGGGCGGGCGCTCTGCTCGACGTAGCTGCGCGCGAGCCGGCCGTGCAGCGTGACGTAGGACTTGGTCGAGCCGGCGTGGCAGTCGTACTGGCGCGGATCGTCGAAGACCTCGCCCTTGAAGGCGGAGACGATGCCCACGACCGCGGCCGCGCCCGCCTGGTGCGCCTGGCCGACGAGCTGCGCGACCGCGTCCTCGAACGCGAGGCGGCAGGTCTCGTCGTCGGTCAGGTGCTCGCGGTGGTGCGGATCGTCGCTGACGATGCTGGCCACGCCTTGCGCGGTGACGTCGCCGGGCGCCAGGTCGACGCCGTTCACGCTCGCGCCGCCGAAATGCAGCGGCAGGTCGCCGACGATCTCGCGCACGTGCTTGCGCGCCAGCGCCTTGTCGAGCGGGAACTTGAGGCTGTCGTTGCGCGCCTGCGCCACGGGCGCCGCGGCCAGCCCCAGGCACAGCGCCAGCAGCGGAGCGAATCGGGGGAAAAGGGACGAGGAAGTCATGCCGTGTCGAACGAAGTTGAAACCGCCGCCATCATCGGGGGACGAACCGGCCGCGCCCGGCGCGCGGGCCTCGGCGACGTGAACGGTGTCACGCACGCCGCGGGAGCATCACATGCGGAACACGCCGAACTTCGTGTCGGGGATCGGCGCGTTGAGGCTGGCGCTCAGGCCCAGCGCGAGCACGCGGCGGGTGTCGGCCGGGTCGATCACGCCGTCGTCCCACAGGCGCGCGCTGGCGAAGTACGGGTGGCCCTGCACCTCGTACTGGTCGCGGATCGGCGCCTTGAACGACTCTTCCTCGTCGGCCGACCATTGGCCGCCCTTGCCCTCGATGCCGTCGCGGCGCACCGTCGCCAGCACGCTCGCGGCCTGCTCGCCGCCCATCACGCTGATGCGCGCGTTGGGCCACATCCACAGGAAGCGCGGGCTGTACGCGCGGCCGCACATGCCGTAGTTGCCGGCGCCGAACGAGCCGCCGATGATCACCGTGAACTTGGGCACCTGCGCGCACGCGACGGCCGTCACCATCTTCGCGCCGGCGCGGGCGATGCCTTCGTTCTCGTACTTGCGGCCGACCATGAAGCCCGTGATGTTCTGCAGGAACACGAGCGGCACCTTGCGCTGGCAGCACAGCTCGATGAAGTGCGCGCCCTTGTCGGCGCTCTCGGCGAACAGGATGCCGTTGTTGGCGACGATGCCCACCGGCATGCCCTCGATCCACGCGAAGCCGCA
>JASLEM010000255.1 GCA_030151165.1 Burkholderiaceae bacterium | reverse complement strand
GGCGTGTACTTCGTCTCCGACCGCATGGCCGCCGGCTCGCTCGGCGCGGAGTTCGGCGCCGGCGCGATGCAGCTGAACTACCCGAACCTGTTCGACAAGCTGCACGGCCGCACCGGCTCGGGCATCTACGTGCACGGCGTGCCGTTCAACACCTACTCGCGACCGCCCAAGGACAGCGACGGCTGCGTCACGCTCGCCAACGACGAACTCGTGATGCTGATGAACACCGTGCCGCTGCACGACACGCCGGTGATCATCACGCGCAAGATCCACTGGGTCGCCGACACCGCCACGCCGCTGCACAGCGCCGAGATCCTCGACGCCGTCAACCACTGGCAGAGCGTGCGCGCCGCGGACGACCGCTCGCAGCTCACCGCGTTCTACGAGCCGGGCGCCGCCCCCGCGACGCCGGCGGCGCCGCCGTCCGCCCCGCCGCCGCCAGCGTTCATCCTCGTCCACGGCAAGCGCCGCCCGGCGCCGCCACCGCCGCCGCCCGCGCCGATCGGCTTCGACAACCTCAGCGTGATGACGTGGTCGGACGAGAAGGAGACCATGGTCGTCACCTTCCACGAACACGCCGGCCACACCGGCCGCGAGACCGTGCTGCGCCAGTACTGGGAACGCGATGCGAGCCAGTGGAAGATCGTCGCCGAAGGCACGGTGCGCTGAGGCGTCGCTGTGCGACGTTCGTGACAGGACGATGAATCGCAGCTCGTGACTTTCCCGGTGCTCGACGTCATCACGCACTGATAACGTCTGCCCGACCGCTACATCGAAGCGGTACGGGATTCACTTGGATTTCCGACGTCTCCTGGCCCCGGCGCTCGCCGTGGCGCTCATCGCCGCGGTCGGCGGCGGCATCTGGCGGTCGCACGCGCGGCTCGGCGCCGACCAGGCTGCGCAGGCCAGCGCGCAGGTCGACAGCCACCGGCACGTCGTCGTCCGCGGCCTGATCGGCTCCGAGAAGGAAGACTTCTTTGCGGACCCGCGCGTCGTCCAGGCCCTCGCGGCGCAGGGACTCACGGTGCAGGTCGAGAAGGCCGGCTCGCGGGTCATCGCGAGCCGCTACGACCCGGCGCACTACGACTTCGGCTTCCCGTCCGGCGCGCCCGCGGCGCAGCAGCTCAAGGCCGCTGCCAAGGCCGCGGACGTCTACACGCCCTTCTACACGCCGATCGTCGTCGCGAGCTGGCGGCCGATCGCGGAGATCCTGGTCGCCAACGGCATCGTCAGGCGCGAGGGCGACTTCTACGACATCGTCGACCTGCCCGCCCTGCTCGCCTTCGCCGAGAACGGCACGCGCTGGCGCGACCTGAAGCACAGCGAGGCGTTCGCGACCGGCAAGGCGGTGCTCGTGACGTCGACCGACGTGCGCACCTCCAACTCCGCCGCGATGTACCTCGCGCTCGCGAGCTACCTCGCCAACGGCCAGCAGATCGTGCAGAGCCAGGCCGACATCGACAAGGTGATGCCAACCGTCGCGCCGCTGTTCCTGCGCCAGGGCTTCCAGGAGCAGTCGTCGGCCGGCCCGTTCGAGGACTATCTCGCGCTCGGCATGGGCAAGGCGCCGCTGCTCGTGGCCTACGAATCGCAGATGGTGGAGTTCTGGCTGCGCCACCCGGACAAGGCCGCGGGCGACATGGTGCTGCTGTATCCGCGCCCCACGGTCTTCTCCAAGCACGTGCTCGTGCCCTACACCGCCGCGGGCGCGCGCCTCGGCGTCGCGCTCGACACCGACCCGGCGCTGCGCGCGCTGGAGCACGACTACGGCTTCCGCACCGGCGGCGACGTCAAGGGCCCGGAGGAATGGGCGAAGCGCGGCGTGAAGGCGCCCGACGTGCTGGTCGACGTCATCGACCCGCCCAGCTACGACTGGCTCGAACGGATGATCCAGGCGATCGACGCCAGGTTCAAGTGACGAGAACACACACAGGGGAAACGATCATGAGCGACTCCAGGCCTGCCGGCACGACGCAAGTCCAGGAACTCCAGGCGCCCGACGCCTTCACGCTCGAGCCGCCGGTCGCCGTCGCGCCCGTGCCGGTCGAATCGGCGAGCGGCAAGGTCCGGCTGAAGGCCGAGGAGGTCGCGCAGCTGGACGAGCAGGTGCGCGGCTTCATCGACGACATCGCCACGCACGACGCGCAGCACCCGAAGTTCAAGGAGGCGCTCGAGCGCATCCACTCGATGGGCAGCAAGGACATCGAGGCGTCGGCGTCGGTCTCCAACCGCATGCTCGATCGCTCGGTCGGCTCGCTGAAGAACGGCACGTTCGACCAGGGCGCGCAGATCGGCCAGTCGCTGATCGACCTGCGCCGCCAGATCGAGGAGCTCGACCCGTCGCGCCAGGGCGACCTGTTCTCGGCGCGCAAGCTGCTCGGGCTGATCCCGCTGGGCAACAGGCTGGTCGACTACTTCGACCGCTACCAGTCCTCGCAGTCGCACCTGAATGCGATCATCGAATCGCTCAAGCGCGGCAAGGACGAACTGCTGCGCGACAACGCCGCGATCGAGCAGGAGAAGGTCAACCTGTGGACGCTGATGGTGCGGCTCGAGAAGTACGTGCACATCGGCAGGATGCTCGACACGCAGCTCGACGCGAAGGCGCGCGAGCTCGACGTCGCCGACCCCGAGAAGGCGCGCGTGATCCGCGAGGAGATGCTGTTCTACACGCGCCAGAAGGTCACCGACCTGCTGACGCAGCTGTCGGTCGACATCCAGGGCTACCTCGCGCTCGACCTGATCCGCAAGAACAACCTCGAGCTGATGAAGGGCGTCGACCGCGCGACCACGACGACCGTCGCGGCGCTGCGCACCGCGGTGATCGTGGCGCAGGCGCTGAACAACCAGAAGCTCGTGCTCGACCAGATCGGCGCACTGAACGCGACGACCGGCAACCTCATCGCCGCCACCAGCGAGATGCTGCGCGACCAGAGCGCCGCGATCCACCAGCAGGCCGCGTCGGGCACGATCGAGATCGCGAAGCTGCAGCAGGCGTTCGCCAACGTGTACCAGACGATGGACGCCATCTCCGACTTCAAGTCCCAGGCGCTCGACGCGATGCGCAGCACCGTCGACACGCTCACCGACGAGGTGACGAAGAGCCGCAGCTACCTCGATCGCGTCCGGCAGCAGGACACGAAGGCGGCGCTCGGAAACGCCACCGGCGCGGGCGCCGGCGAGGTCTCGCTTTGACGCTCCGGCGGCCCCGCGCCGGCGCCGCCGCGCTGCTGGCGTTCGCGCTGGCCTCGGCGCTGGCCCTGGCCGGCTGCAGCAAGCGCAGCGGCGATCCGGCGGACACGTCGTCGACTTCATCGTCGACCTCGCCCTCCGCCAACCTGCCGACGCTGCGCGTGCTGGCCGGCTCCGAGCTGAAGGACCTCGAGCCGGCGATCGTCGCGGCCGGGCGCGGCGCGGGCGTCGACGTCGTCATGACGTATGGCGGCACGCTGGACATCGTCGAACGCGTGAACGCCGGCGAGCACGTCGACGCCATCCTGCCGCCCAACGGCGCCTACCCGGCGCTGGCGTTGACGACCAAGCCGCTCGCGCGCGACAAGCTGTTCTATTCGCGCGTCGCGCTCGGCGTGAAGAAGGCCAAGCTCGCCGAGCTGGGCTGGGATCGCCGGCCGCCGAGCTGGGCCGACATCGCCGCCGCCGCGGCGTCCGGCAAGCTGCGCTACGCGATGACCAACCCGGCGAGCTCCAACACCGGCATGAGCGCGCTGTTCGCGGTGGCATCGGCCTCGGCCGGCAAGAGCGAGGACCTGGCGGTGGCGGACGTCGACGCGAAGAGCCTGAAGGCCTTCCTCAGCGGCCAGAAGCTCACCGCCGGCAGCTCGGGCTGGCTCGCCGACGCGTTCGTGAACGACTCGTCCGCGCTCGACGCGATGGTGAACTACGAGGCCGTGATCCTGCGCACGAACGCCAGGCTCGCGCCGGCCGACCAGCTGGCGCTCGTCTACCCGTGCGACGGCATGATCTCGGCGGACTATCCGCTGATGCTGCTGAACGCCGATCGCCGCAAGGAAGAGACGGCGCTCGTCGCGGCGCTGAAGGCCGCGCCGTTCCAGCGCGACGCGCTGTCGGCGGCGTTCATCCGGCCGTCGAACCCGGACGTCGCGCTGGCGCCGTCGCTGCCGACTGCGGCGGTGGCCGAGCTGTCGTTCCCGAACCGGCTGGACGTGATCGACGCGGTGCTCGGCGCGTACCAGTCGACATGGCGGCGGCCGTCGACGTCGATCTTCGTGCTGGACATCAGCGGCTCGATGGCGGGCGCGCGGATGGATTCGATGCGCGAGGCGCTGGAGATCCTCTCGGGCGCAAAGGCCGACTCCGCGAGCGCGCGCTACGCCGCGTTCCAGCAACGCGAACGCGTGGTGCTGATCCCGTTCGACAACCG
>JASLEM010000239.1 GCA_030151165.1 Burkholderiaceae bacterium | reverse complement strand
CTCGCGCGACTCGAGGTCGAGCGTGCCGAGCACGCGCACGGCGTACTCGCGCTCGACGCCGAAGCGCGGATGCATCAGCTTGTTGGCGAGGTCGCCGGAGTTCGTGAACAGCAGCAGGCCCTCGGTGTTGATGTCGAGGCGGCCGACCGACTGCCACTTGCCGTGCTGCAGGCGCGGCAGGCGCCGGAACACCGTCGGGCGCTGCTGCGGGTCGTCCATCGTGACGACCTCGCCCGCGGGCTTGTGGTACGCGATCACGCGCGCCGGCGGCGGCGCGATGCGCAGCTTGACGACGCGGCCCGCGACGCGCACCTCGTCGCCGAACGAGATACGTTGCCCCGTATGCGCGACTTCGCCGTTGACCGTGACCTTGCCGTCGGTGATCAGCTGCTCCATGTCGCGGCGCGAGCCGATGCCCGACTGCGCCAGCACCTTGTGCAGCTTGGGCGCGTCCGGTTCGGCGGCGAGCACGCGCTTGGCCGGGATCGCGGGCAGGCCGCCGTCGACGGCCTCCGGCTCGATGTCGAAGTCGCCGGACAGCACGCCGGCGAAGGTGTCGGAGACGTCGGCGGTCGCGAACTCCACCGGCGGGCCGACCGGGCGCTGCGGCCGGTCCTGGCGCGGCGGGCGGTCGCCGCGCGGCGGACGCGGCGTCTCGCCGCCCTCGCCGTCGGCGGCTTCGGCCGGCGTGCCGTCCTCGTCGTCGTCGGAACCGTCGGCGTCGCCTCGCGGCGCGCCGTCGGCCGAGGCCTCGTCGGAGCCGCCACGGCGACCGCGGCGGCGGCGGCGGCTGCGCGAGCGGCGGCCTTCGCCTTCGCCGGCCGCGGCGCCTTCTGCGGATTCACCGGGTTCGCCCGATTCGCCCCCGTCGGCACGCACGTCGCCGTCGCCGGACGCCGCCGGAGCGGCGTCGCTGCCTGCGGACGTTTCGACCCCGGCGCCAGCCTGCGGCGCGGCGTCGACGGTGGCCGGCGTGTCGTCGCTGGCCGCTGCGCGACGGGCGCGCGGCGCGCGGGGCGCGCGAACCTCGGCCGGCGCGGCGTCAGCGGTCGGCGCTTCCGCGGCCGGCTTGTCCGCTGCCGAAGCCACGTCGACGGCCTCGGCCGCCTTGCGAGTGCGCTTGCGCGGCGCCGGCGCGGGCGCGGCGTCGGCCAGCGTGGCCGTCGCTTCCGGCGTCGGCTCGGCGCCTTCGGCCGCCTCGGCCTTCACCGCCGTCTTGCGCGGAGCGCGGGCACGCTTGGGCGCCGGCGCGGCGCCTTCCGCGCCCTCGGGCACGTTGGCGGAAGCGTCTGCCGACGCGTTCGGGGGCGTCACATCCGGGGTATCAGGACTCATTGCAGCGGACCTTGTTTCAGTGGTCTTCGGGAGATTCGGTCGAACCGTCGGATGCGGGCGCATCGGGGTCGGTCGTCGGCGGGGCCGCGGGATGCGGCGCGGGGTGTTCGGTGGAGGAAGGGTCGTGGCCGGCCGGGGCTGCGTTGCCGTGCGCGAGGCGGGCGGCCTCCTCGGCGTCCGCGGCGATGGCGGCGGCGATCGCCTCGGCCTGGCGTGCAGCCTGCGCGGCCTCGGCGTGGGCCAGCGTCGGCTCGGCCGGAGCCGCCGCGGGCATCGGCGCGGCGGCCTGCGGTTCGGGCGGCGCCGCGGTCGCGTCGTCGCCGGCGCGGTCGGCGTCGTCGGTACGGGCCACCGTATCGGGGTCGGCATCGCCGTCCTCGTCGGTTTCGACCGCGTCGGTCGGCGCGCCAGCGTCAGCGTGCCCGGCATCGGTCAATCCGGCCGTCGCGGCGACATCGGCGGGCACCGCATGGCCGGACGCAGCGGCGATCGCCTCGCTGGCGGCGCGGGCGGCATCGTCATCGGGCGGCTCGTCGGCCGAGCCGTCGTCCAGCGTCGGCGCCAGCTCGAGCGAGCCCTGCACCTCGCCCAGCAGGCTGGGCTGCAGGTCGGCCAGCGCGTCGGTCGGCGCCTGGCCGCCCTCGAGCGTGGGCAGCTGGTCGAGGCTCGCGAGGCCTAGGTCGTCGAGGAACTGGCGCGTGGTGGCGAACAGCGACGGGCGGCCCGGCGCGTCGCGATGGCCGATCGCCTCGATCCAGCCGCGATCCTCGAGCTGCTTGACGATCTGGCTGCCCACCATCACGCCGCGGATGTCCTCGATGTCGCCGCGCGTCACCGGCTGGCGGTACGCGATGATGGCCAGCGTCTCGAGCACGGCGCGCGAGTACTTCGGCGGCTTCTCGGGGTGCAGGCGGTCGAGGAACTCGCGCAGCTCGGGCCGGCTCTGGAAACGCCAGCCCGACGCGATCGACACGAGCTCGACGCCACGGCCCTGCCAGTCGCGCACCAGCTCGTCGAGCATGGCGCGCAAGGTGTCGGGGCCGATCTGGTCCTCGAACAGATTGCGCATCGCGCGCAGCGGCAACGGCGCGTTGGCGCAGATCAGCGCGGTTTCAAGAACGCGCTTGGCATCCTGAGTATTCATCGACGAGGATTTGGGGTATCCGCCTGCACGGGCAGGCATTCGAGGCCGGCGTCATCGGCCGCACGGGGCGCCACAGTTCAGGCGAAACAAGCCATGCGAAACCGGGATTCAGGGAGCGATTCGACATCCATCTGCAACCGGCGGGCTTCGAGCACATCGCGAGTTGGAACCGCTCCATTCCTTGCTCCGGCTCGGACGGTACCAGCGCCTTCACGGCGGGTCACGTTGCGCAGACTGGAGGAGGAATGGCGCATTGTAGCCCCTGCGCCGGCTCGCCGCCGAAATATCGGCGCGGGCGTCCTTCGCGCCCCGCGGGCCCGCGTCGTCCGGGCCCGCTCCGGCGGTCACCAGTCCTCGTCCTCGTCGTCGTCCGCGGGCTCCTCGTCGACGACGATCTGCGCCCACGCCTGCGCGAAATCCTCCGGCGGCGGGCAGTCGAACGACAGCGCCTCGCCCGTCACCGGATGCTTGAACGCGAGGTGCGCGGCGTGCAGCGCCTGGCGCTTCATGCCGAGCGCCGGCCGGCCGCCGTAGACCTCGTCCGACACCAGCGGATGCCCGCGGAACGCCATGTGCACGCGGATCTGGTGGGTGCGCCCGGTGTGCAGCGTGCACCACACGGCCGCGATGCCCTGGCCGTAGCCGACCTGGTCGATGTCGGTCTTCGCCGGCTTGCCGTTCTGCGTCACCGCCATGCGCACGCGCACCTTCGGATCGCGCCCGACCGGGGCCTCGATCGTGTCCTGTTCGTACTTCAGCCGGCCGTGCGCCAGCGCCATGTACTTGCGGCTGACGACGCGCGCCGCGATGTCGCGCACCAGGCCCGTGACCGCCTCGAGCGAGCGGCCGACCACCATCAGGCCCGAGGTGTCCTTGTCGAGCCGGTGCACGATGCCCGCGCGCGGCAGCGCGGCCGCCGCCGGGTCGCGGAACAGCACGCCGTTCAGCAGCGTGCCCGACCAGTTGCCCGCCGCCGGGTGCACGACCAGGCCCGCGGGCTTGTTGACGACGAGCACGTGCTCGTCCTCGTAGACGACGTCGAGCGGGACGTCCTCCGGCTTGAACGCCTGGTCCTGCGACGGCTTCACGAGCTCGACCTGGATCTTCAGGCCCGCCTTCACGCGCGCGGACGCGCTCGTCGCGACCTTGCCGTCGACCTGCACGCGCCCGTCGGCGATCAGGCTCTGCAGGTGCGCGCGCGAGAACTCGGGCGCGATGGACGTCAGGATCTTGTCCAGCCGCTCGCCGTGCTGCTTCAGGCCGACCGAGGCCGTGCGGATCTCCGAGGATTCCTCGTCGGGTTCGACCTCGTCCGGCGGGGAGGCGGTTTCGTGCTCGTTCTGGGGACTCATATAATTCCGTGGATTCTTTCCATCTGACCTGCGACCAAGCGCTGCGGCGCGCCCAGCCAATGACCTTTTCGATTGCTTCCCGCCGCTTCTCCGCGCTCGGCGCCCGTGCCGTGCCGCTCGCCCTGGCGGCGATGCTGGCCGCCTGCGGCAGCACCCAGGCCGAGAAGGACGCCGCCTCTCCGGTGGAGAAGCTGTACGCCGACGCGATGGAGGACGTCGAGTCGGCCAACTACGACCGCGCGATCAAGTCGCTCGACCGCATCGAAGGCAAGGCCGCAGGCTCCATTCTCGCGCAGCAGGCCCAACTCGAGCTCGCGTACCTGTATTGGAAGACGGCCGACAAGGTCCAGGCCCTCGCGACGATCGACCGCTTCATCAAGCTGCACCCGTCGAGCCCCGCGCTCGACTACGCGCTGTACCTGAAGGGCTGCATCAACTTCAACGACGACCTGGGCTTCCTCGGCAACCTGTCGGGCCAGAACCTCTCGGAGCGCGACCAGGCAGCCGCGCGCGAGTCGTACCAGGCGTTCAAGCAGCTCGTCGAGCAGTTCCCGGACTCGCGCTACTCGCCCGACGCGCGCATCCGCATGAACTTCACCGTCAACCAGCTCGCCGAGTACGAAGTGCGCGTCGCCGCGTACTACATGCGCCGCACCGCGTACGTGGCGGCCGCGAACCGCGCCAAGGAATCGGTGCTCGAGTTCCCGCAGACGGCGTCGACGCCGGAGGCGCTGGCGATCATGGTCGAGGCCTACGACAAGCTGGGGCTGACGACGCTGCGCGACGATGCCCAGCGCGTCCTCGACAAGAACTTCCCGGAGAGCTCGTTCACCGCCGAGGCGAAGGCCAAGCGGCCGTGGTGGCAGCTCTGGAACTGAGCGCATCGCGCTGAACGACGGATGGCCGCCTCGCGGCCATTTTTTTCGTCCGCGCCCCGGCGATCAGTTGCACGCGTCGTTCACGCGCTGCTGCGCGACCGCGGTCTCCTTGTCGCGGTTCGCGTCCTCGACGGTCAGTCGTGGCTCAAGGCCAGCTGTCGCAGCCAGTCCAGCGCCTGCGCGCCGTCGTCGAGCTGGCGCATCGGCGGCAGCGCCGACAGCAGCCGGTGGCCGTAGCGCGCCGTGCGCAGGCGCGAGTCGCAGATCACGAGCAGGCCGCGATCGGAGACCGTGCGGATCAGGCGGCCCGCACCCTGCTTCAGCGACACCGCGGCCTCCGCGACGAAGCAGTCGTTGAACGCGTCGCGGCCCTGCGATTGCAGGCGCTTGACGCGGGCTTCGATCAGCGGGTCGTTGGGCGGCGGGAACGGCAGCTTGTCGATCAGCACGCACTGCAGCGCGTCGCCGGGCACGTCGATGCCCTCCCAGAAACTCTGCGAGCCCACCAGCACGCTGTTGCCGCGCGCGAAGCGCTCGAGCATCGCGCGCTTGGGCAGCGAGCCCTGCACGAGCACCTCGAGCTGCACGCCCAGCTTGCCGAGCTCCACCTCGATCGCCTGCGCCGCGCTGCGCATCGCGCGCAGCGTGGTGGTCAGCACGAAGGTGCGCCCGCGCAGCGCCGCGGCGCAATGGGCGGCCGCGCGGCCGACGCTCTCCGCGTGGTGCGCGTCGGCCGGCGCGGCGAAGCGCGGCGGCACGTAGACGCACGAGTTCGCCTCGTAGTCGAACGGGCTGTCGACCCGCAGCTTGCGCGCGTCGTCCAGGCCCGCGGGTTCGGAGAACCAGGTCAGCGCCTCGTCGTCGCCCAGCGTCGCCGACGTGAAGATCCACGCGCGCGGCGACGCCTCGCGCTGCACGCTCAGCGGGCCGCCGATGTCCAGCGGCGACTCGACGAGCCGCGCCTGGTGCGTCGTCAGGTCGGCCCAGCGCACCTGCCCTTCCGGCGCGGCGCCCTGGAAGCGGACGCACTGCGAGCGCATCGAGTCGCAGCGGCCGCGCAGCTTGACGAAGTCGGGGCCGACGTCCTGGATCGGCTCCAGCGCCTCGACGAGCGACGCGCAGTGCGAGGCCAGCGCCGCGAGCGCGTCGGCCAGCAGGCCCTCGGCCTCGATCTGCTCCCACGGCCGGCGCGTGCTGCCCATGCCGCCGGAGCCACCACCCGCGCCCATCGAATGCGCCTTCGGCCCGCCCGCGGCCAGGCGCACCTCGCGTGCGAGCAGCTCCATCTTCGCGGCGAGCTCCGTCCAGGGCGCGAGACCGCGCGCCTGCTGCAGGCCGGCGCCGACGAGGTCGCGCGCGAGGTCGATCGCCTGGCCGGTCGCCAGCGTCTGGCCGAGGAACTGCACGCCAATGTCGACCATCTGGTGCGCCTCGTCGAACACGGCGACGTCGACCGACGGCAGCAGCTCGGCCACGCCGCCTTCGCGCAGCGCCATGTCGGCGAAGAACAGGTGGTGGTTGACGACGACGACGTCGGCCGCCATCGCGTCGCGCCGCGCCTTCATCACCGGGCAGACGGCGAACTTCGGGCATTCGCTGCCGAGGCAGTTCTCGCGCGTGGAGGTGACGAGCGGGATGACCTCCGAGCGCTCGTCCAGCCCTTCGACCTCGCTGAGGTCGCCCGACACGGTCGACTGCGCCCACACCTCGATGCGCGACAGCGCGCGGATCGCGAGGCGGTCGGCGAACGTCGCCTCGCTGCGCGCGCGCTCCATCCGGTACGGGCACAGGTAGCTGGAGCGCCCCTTGAGCAGCGCCGTCGACAGCGGCACGCCGAGCGCCGTGACGAGGCGCGGCAGGTCGCGGTAGAAGAGCTGGTCCTGCAGGTTCTTGGTCGCCGTCGACACCAGCGCGCGCCGGCCCGCCAGGATCACCGGCACGAGGTAGGCGAAGGTCTTGCCGACGCCCGTCCCGGCCTCGACCACCAGCGTCGCCCGATCCTCGATCGCCTGCGCGACCGCGGCCGCCATCCGCAGCTGGCCGTCGCGCTCCAGGTAGGCGTCGTCCTCGCGGCCGAGCGGGCCGTCGGCCGACAGCGCGCGCACGGTCGCCTGCACCAGGGCGGGCGCATCGTTGCCGGAAGCGGCGACGTCGGGGGCGTCGTCCGCCGCCTCAGGCGGATTCGGGAGGGTCGAGTTCAGCTTCGATGAGCGCGATCTGGTCGCGCAGGAGGAGACGGCGCTTCTTCAGGCGCTTGAGCGCCAGCTCGTCGATCGTGGATTGCTCGCCCGCGCGGTCGATCAGCTGGTCGAGGTCGGCATGCTCCATCCGGAGCTCGATCAGGTGACGTTGTGGGCTATGCAGGGATTCATTCATGTCGCTTGGCCCGTCCTGGGCACATTCACAGTTTATATTGGCGACCATGAACACGACCACGCAAGGCTTCCGCATTTCTGCCGCCACCGGCCTGCACAAGGGCGACCGCGCCTACCAGCAGGACCAGATCGAGCTGCTGGTGCACCCGCGCATCGCGGGCTGCGCGCTGGGCCTGGTGGCCGACGGCATGGGCGGCAAGAGTGGCGGCCGCACCGCCGCCGACCAGGTCGTGATGACCGCGCGCCAGGTGTTCGAGCGCTTCTCGCCCGCGCGCGACGACCCGTCGGCGATGCTGACCAGCCTCGTCGTCGAGTCGCACCTGATGATCAAGCTGACCGCGATCACCGCCGAGGAAGAACCGCACAGCACGCTGGCGGCCTTCCTCGTGATGCCCGACCGCCGCGCCTACACGGTGCACGCGGGCGACTCGCGGATCTACCACTTCCGTGGCGCCGAGCTCGTGCGCCGCACCAAGGATCATTCCTACGTGCAGCGCCTCATCGACGAAGGCCGGCTGACCGAGGAGAAGGCCAACACGCACCCGCAGTCCAACCTGCTGACGGGCTGCCTCGGCACGCAGCAGGATCCGCCGGTCGAGCTCAACACGATCGACCACCTCGAGATCGGCGACTCGCTGATGGCCTGCAGCGACGGCCTCTGGCACTACCTCACCGCGCGCGAGATCGGCGCCATCATCAACGCGCTGTCGCCGCGCGAGGCCAGCGAGATGCTGATCAGCAAGGCGCGCCAGCGGGCCCGGGGGTCCGGCGACAACCTGTCGATCGTGCTGGTGCGCGTCGAGGCGATGCCGGCCTGATCGAGCGCGAGGATGCAAAGGGAAGCGGCGCCCCTCGGCGCCGTTTTCCTTTTGCAGTCGCCGGCGATCCCGACTCAAGTCAGCCGCGTGTCGACGTCGCGCTTGTCGATCTCGAGGTATTCCTTCGACTGCATCTCGTGCAGGCGCGAGATCGTGCGCGGGAATTCGTGGGCGAGCGGGCCGTCGAGGTACAGGTCCTCGGGCGGCACCTCGGCCGAGAGCACCAGCTTGACGCGGCGGTCGTACAGCACGTCGACCAGCCACGTGAAGCGGCGCGCCTCGGAAGCCAGGCGCGGCGCCATCTGCGGCACGTCGGAGAGCAGCAGCGTGTGGAACTGCGTCGCGAGCTCGAGGTAGTCGTTCATCGAGCGCGGGCCGCCGCACAGCTGCTTGAAGTCGAACCACACGACGCCGCCGGCGCGCCGGCGCGCGCGGATCTCGCGGTGCTCGATGTGCAGCAGCGGATCCTCGTCGCGCGCCTCGGCGAGCTGGTCGAAGATCGCGGTCATCTCGGCGTCGGCCTGGGCCCCCAACGGCGTGTGGTACAGCTTCGCGTCGGTCAGCGTGCGCTGGCGGTAGTCGGTGCCGGCGTCGACGTTGATGACCTCGAGCTTCTCGTTGAGCAGGTCGATCGCGGGCAGGATGCGGTCGCGGTTCAGGCCGTTCGGGTAGAGGTCATCGGGCTTGAAGTTGGAGGTCGTGACGAACGAGACGCGGTTCTCGAACAGCGACACCAGCAGCCGGTGCAGGATCATCGCGTCGGTGACGTCGGCGATGTGGAACTCGTCGAAGCAGATCAGCCGGTACTTCAGCGAGATCTGGCGGCCGAGCTCCTGCAGCGGGTCGGCCATGCCCTTCAGCTCGTGCAGCTGGCGGTGCACCTCGCGCATGAACTCGTGGAAGTGCAGGCGCGTCTTGCGCTTGAGCGGCACGGCCTGGAAGAAGCAGTCCATGAGGAAGCTCTTGCCGCGCCCGACGCCGCCGTACATGTACACCCCACGGGGTATCGGCGGACGCACCAGCATCTTGGTGAGCGCATTGCCGCGCCGCGACTTGTACGCGACCCACTCGTCCTCGCAACGCTGCAGCGCCGCGACGGCGTTCAGCTGGGCGGCGTCGGCCGTGTAGCCGCGTTCCTTCAACGTCTGTTCGTAGAGTTCGGTGACCGTCGGCATGGGATCGGGGACGAGATCGGGATCGTCGATGGAGGAGCGGGCCTCGGCCTCGCCGCGTTGTTCGCGACAGGCGTCGGCCCGCGTGCGTTCCGGTGGGAACGTGGCTTAGAAGTTCAGTGTCCGCTTGTCGATCGCGAGCGCGGCTTCCTTGGTCGCTTCCGACAGCGACGGGTGCGCGTGGCAGATGCGCGCGATGTCCTCGGCCGAGGCCTTGAACTCCATCGCGACGCAGGCTTCCGAGATCAGCTCCGAGACCATCGGGCCGATCATGTGCACGCCCAGGATCTCGTCGGTCTTCGCGTCGGCGAGGAACTTGACGAAGCCGGTCGTGTCGCCGAGCGCGCGCGCGCGGCCGTTGGCGAGGAACGGGAACTGGCCGGCCTTGTACTCGCGGCCGGAGGCCTTGAGCGCCTGCTCGGTCTGGCCCACCCACGCGATCTCCGGGCTCGTGTAGATGACCCAGGGCACCGTGTTGAAGTTGACGTGGCCGTGCTGGCCCGCCATGCGTTCCGCGACGGCGACGCCCTCTTCCTCGGCCTTGTGCGCGAGCATCGGGCCGCGCACGACGTCGCCGATCGCCCAGACGCCCGGCAGGTTCGTCTTGCACTCGTCGTCGACGACGATCGCGCCGCGCTCGTCGAGCTTCAGGCCGACGGCCTCGGGGTTCAGGCCGATCGTGTTGGGGACGCGGCCGATCGAGACGATCAGCTTGTCGACCGCCAGCACCTGCTCGGCGCCCTTGGCGTCGGTGTACGAGACCTGGACGCCCTCGCCGCTCGCGTCGACCTTCGTCACCTTGACGCCGA
>JASLEM010000154.1 GCA_030151165.1 Burkholderiaceae bacterium | reverse complement strand
CCGACGTCGCGCTCGCGATGGCCGGCGGCGCGCCGCCGGCCGCCCGGCTGCACGAGGTCCTCGCCTCGGGCCGGTTCGCGGTGCTGTCGGTCGGCGCGCCGCGGGTCGCGCTGCCGCCCGAGCTGCAGGCGCTCGCCGTGGCGGTCGGGGCCGCCGAGGTCGATACGGCCACGGGGTATGACGCGGGCCACGTCTGGCTCGTCCGGCCGGACGCCTACGTCGCGCTGAGCGTGCGCGGCGGCGAGCCCGGCGCGATCATCGAGGCGCTCGAGCGCCTGCGCGCGCCGGCCTGATCAGCCGGCGGCGGCGCGCTCGTCCAGCCACGCCTCGAGCGCCTTCACGGTGTCGCCGTAGAAAGTGCGATAGAGGTCGTCGGCGACGTAGCCGATGTGCGGCGTGCCCAGCACGTTGTCGAGCGTTCGCAGCACGTGGTCGGCTGGCAGCGGCTCGACGTCGTACACGTCGAGCGCCGCGCCGCCGATGCGGCGCGCCCGCAGCGCCTCGACCAGCGCGGCCTCGTCGACCAGCGGGCCGCGCGAGGTGTTGACCAGCAGGCTCGTCGGCTTCATCAGCGCGAGGTCGGCCGCGCCGACGAGCCCGCGCGTCTTCGGGCTGAGCACCATGTGGATCGTCAGCACGTCCGACTCGCGCAGCAGCTCCTCCTTCGAGACGGCCGTCGCGCCATGCGGCGCGGCGCGCTCGGGCGTCAGGTTCGGGCTCCACGCGATCAGCTTCATGCCGAACGCCGCGCCGACCTTGGCGACCTCGCCGCCGACGCGCCCGAGCCCCATCACGCCCAGCGTCTTGCCGCGCAGGCCGACGCCGACGTCCTGCTGCCAGCCGCCGGTGCGGAACGCGTGGTTCTCGCGCACGAGGTGGCGGCTCGCGGCGAGGATCATCGCCCACGTCATCTCGATCGTCGGGTCGGACCGGTAGCCGGTGAACGCGACCGCCACGCCGCGCTCGGTGGCGGCCGGGATGTCGATCGCCGCGTTGCGCGCGCCGGTCGACACGATCAGCTTGAGCCGCGGCAGCCGTTCGATCAAGGCGCGCGACATCGGCGTGCGCTCGCGCATGACGCACAGCACGTCGAAGCCCTGCAGGCGCTCGACGACGGCGTCGAGGTCGGCCAGGTGGTCGCGGAACACGGTGACGGCCGCGCGCGCGTCGACGGCCGACCAGTCGGCCAGGGTGCGCGCGACGCCCTGGTAGTCATCCAGCACGGCGACGGCGATCGGGTGGACGGGGTGGCTCATGCGCGGGCTCTCGGTCGAAGGGGAGCCCGTGACTCTAGATGCAACGCGACCGCGCGTCCGGCCGGCGCGGGTTCGGCCCTGTCGATCGACGGGGCACCTGGGGTCGAGCCGCGCCGCGCGACGCGCACGCCTCACGCGGAGGCGGGGGGACGCGGCGATCGATTTTCGACGCACCAAACCGTGTTGCGATGCACCGCATCGGGGTCCCGGATTGGGGCGCTTTTCGTACGCCCGGACACACGCAGAACACCTCGACACAACACGGTCGCGTCACCTTATTGCAATGCAGCAATTCTGTCGGCAATCGGCGACAAAATGACCGTGAAATAGCTCATCCATACGCTTGCAAGCACTTGATTTGGCAGGACCCTCGTTTGCCTATGAGTCCCCGGCCCGTCGCTCGCGGGCCGCCCCTCCACCGACACGCACAGAGGATGTCCGCATGAAACTCAAACACGCCCTGACCTTTGCCGCTCTCGCCTGCATCGGCGCCGGCGCATCGGCCGCCACGACCGACTGGGGCAGCCTGGGCCCCACGCCCGACGTCGCCTTCGTCACGTACCACACGCCGGCTCCGATCGACGACGTCTACGCGTTCTCGCTCGACTCGGTCTCCGACGTCGACGCGTACGCCGCCGAATTCGAGGCCCGCTCGGTCTCGATGCCCGGCGCGACCTTCACGCTGTTCTCCGGCACCTTCGGCGACGCCGGCGCGTCCCAGGTCGGCTCGGCCTTCACCTTCAGCAACACGCCCACCGAGCACGTCTACAGCTCGCTCGCCACCGGTGCCTACTTCTTCGAAGTGACCGGCACGTCGACGGGCGCCGGTTCGGCCTACGACTTCGAAGCGTCCGCCAACACCCCCGGCGGCGGCGCCTCGGACGCCCCGGAACCCGGCACGGCCGCGCTGATGCTCGCCGGTCTCGGCATGGTCGGCTTCATCTCGGCCCGCCGCCGCCGCGGCTGAACGACGCCCCGCGCGCGGCTCCGGCCGCGTCGCCCATGAAGAATGCCCCGCTCGCGGGGCATTTTTGTTGGCGCGGGCGTTCTCGCGAACGCGGGCGACTCAGAGCGCGTCGAGCACCGCGCCGGCCGCATTGCAGGCCTCGGCGCCGAGCGCGAACGGCAGGTCCAGCGCGCCGTGGATCGCCGAGTCGACGCCCGACACCACGGCCTCCACGCCATGCCCGATGAAGCTGGCGGTGCTGCCGATGGCGTCGCCGACGCCTTCGACCGCGGCGACGATGCCGTGCTTGACCTCGTCGTAGATCGACGGGCTGTCGGACGGCGCCGCGGCGGGCGCGGCCGTCGACGGGGTCGACGGCGTGGCGGGCGCTGCCGGCGGCGCATTCGTCGCGCGGCTCATGCTGAGAGCCTGCGGGCTCAGCGTGACGGTGGTGCTGGCCGGCGCGGCGATCGCGGACGCCGACGTGGCGCTCCCGGCCGTGCCGCCCTTGCTGCTGTCGACCGCCCCCGTCGACGCGGACGCCGCAGCCTTCGCCGACGTGTCGACGGGCGTGGCGCCGTGCAGGGCCGACGCGTAGGGCGTGCTGGCGAGCGAACTGGAGACGAGCGGCATGATGGCGATCCGTGTGACAAACCTGTCCCCCGATTTTCGAAGCGCGCCCCCGATCGCAAGCGCCGATCAGCACCCGGAATCGCCGCCAATCCGGCGCGCACCGCACGCACGGCCGGGCTGATCCGCGACGGCCGGGCAGAAGACGCCGCCTTGCGCCAGAATCCGCGTCGACTCGACACCGACCGGAGACCCCCGATGACCTATTCCGCAGACGCCGACCGCTACGACGGCCGCATGCCCTACCGAACCACCGGCCGCAGCGGGCTGAAGCTGCCCGCGGTGTCGCTGGGCCTGTGGCACAACTTCGGCGACGCCACGCCGATGGAGACGCAGCGCCAGATGCTGCGCACCGCGTTCGACCACGGCATCACGCACTTCGACCTCGCGAACAACTACGGCCCGCCGTACGGCAGCGCCGAGATCAACTTCGGCGAGCACCTGCGGCGCGACTTCCGCCCGTATCGCGACGAGCTGCTGATCTCCAGCAAGGCCGGCTGGGACATGTGGCCCGGCCCGTACGGGCAAGGCGGCGGCTCGCGCAAGTACGTGCTGGCGAGCCTCGACCAGAGCCTGAAGCGCATGGGGCTGGACTACGTCGACATCTTCTACTCGCACCGCTTCGACCCCGACACGCCGCTCGAGGAGACGATGGGCGCGCTCGCGACCGCCGTGCAGCAGGGCAAGGCGCTGTACGTGGGCATCAGCAGCTACTC
>JASLEM010000153.1 GCA_030151165.1 Burkholderiaceae bacterium | reverse complement strand
GAAGCGGCTGCGCAGCTTGCGCATCAGCAGGTCGGCGCCCATCACCAGCACGATGCCGATCGACAGCGCCCACAGCGTCTCGACCGCGGCGTTCGGCACGACGCGGTCGTAGACGTTCATCGTGAACATCGGCATCGCGAGCGCGAAGATGTTGATCAGCGCGGCGGCCCAGAGGATGTCCTTGTAGACGAAGCGCTGGGCAAGCAGCGTGCTCCAGAACCAGTGGCCCTTGGGCGGCGGCGTCGTCGCCTGGGTGCGGCTGTCGAAGCGGAAATGCGGGCGCACGAACAGCACGAGGCCGGTGTAGCGCTGCGCGAGCTCGGCGTCGCTCAGCAGCACCGTGCCCTGGCCCGTCTCGGGCAGCAGCACGCGCCACTGGTCGTCCTCGCGGCCGAGCAGCACGCAGGCCTTGTCCTCGCGCAGCAGCAGCACGACGGGCAGGGTGGCCGCGTCGATGCCGGCCAGCGGCGAGCGCTGCAGCTTGGTGGCCATGCCGGCGCGCGCGGCGGCGCGTTCGGCGAGGTTCAGCGTGAGCCGGCCCTGCGTCAGCGGCAACCCGGCCGACAGCGACGCGCGCGTCGCGTGCTGGCCGTGCAAGCGGCAGATCTCGACCAGGCAGTCGAGCAGCGGGTCGCCGTGCACGAGATCCTGGCGGATCGCCGCGCCCGCGACGGACGCCGGCGAGCCGTGCACGGTCTGCTGGGGTTGCGGTTGCGGATGCGGCGGCACGGGCGGCTGCGGCTGCGCTGGCGCGGCGGCGTCGGGAGACCCGGGAACCGAGGATGTGGGAACGCTCATCGAGTGGGCAATCGTTGGGGGACGGGTGACGTCCCGATCAAGACGAAAGAGGCTTCGTCAGGCGATATCGGCACAGTGGGTCCGAAATTGACCCGTCCGTCGATCGGCGAAGAAGTGCTCGAGCGTGACCTTCACGGTCTTGAACGCGAGCTCGTCCCACGGGATCTCGGCCTCGCCGAACAGGCGCGCCTCGATGGTCTCGGGGCCGGGGTCGAGCTTGGCGCTGAGCATGCGCGCCCGATAGTAGAAATGCACCTGCCCGACATGCACGACGTTGAGCACCGTGAACAGCGGCTCGAGCGCGATCTCGGCGCCGGCTTCCTCCACCGTTTCGCGGATCGCGCCCTGCTCGGTGGTCTCGCCGAGTTCCATGAACCCGGCAGGAAGTGTCCAGAATCCCTTACGCGGCTCGATGTTGCGGCGGCACAGCAGCACGCGCCCGTCGAGCTCGGGCACGGTGCCGACGACGTTCAGCGGGTTCTCGTAGTGCACCGTCGCGCAGGCCGTGCAGACCGCGCGTTCGCGGTTGTCGTCGGCGGGGATGCGGTACTCGGTGGGCGCGCCGCAGGTACGGCAATGTCGGATCGAGCGTGCGAGGAGCATGAGCGCGGCTTTGCAGTGTGGTGGGCAGTGTAGCCGCCGGCCCCACGCGCACGTGCGACAAAGCGTGCGTGGCATCATTTCGAGTCACCGGTCGACGCCCTCGTCGGCCTGCTTCAGCCCGCAGAAAGCTCCCTCCATGTCCGATGTGATCACCGTCCCCGTCGTCCCCCGCGTGCCCGTCCATGGCGGCGGCGAGTTCCCCGTCCACCGCATCTACTGCGTCGGCCGCAACTACGCCGAGCACGCGGCCGAGATGGGCCACGACGCGCGCGAGTCGCCGTTCTTCTTCATGAAGCCGGCCGACGCCGTGCTGCCCGTGCGCGCCGGCGAGACCGGGCAGATGGACTACCCGACGCTCACGAGCGACCTGCACCACGAGGTCGAGCTCGTCGTCGCGATCGGCGACGCCGCCGCCGGCAACGGGCGCGACGTCGCGGAGGAAGACGCCACGCGCCTGATCTTCGGCTACGCGGTCGGGCTCGACATGACGCGGCGCGACCTCCAGGCCGTCGCGAAGAAAGCCGGCCGGCCGTGGTCGATCGCCAAGGGCTTCGAGCAGTCGGCGCCGATCGGCACGATCCACCGCATCGAGGAAACGGGCGAGCTGACGACCGGCGCCATCACGCTGGACGTCGACGGCACGCAGCGCCAGCGCGGCGACCTGTCCGACCTGATCTGGACCGTGCGCGAGACCATCGCCTGGCTCAGCCGCGCGTGGACGCTGCGGCCCGGCGACCTGATCTACACGGGCACGCCGGCCGGCGTCGCCGCGGTCGGGCGCGGGCAGACGCTGCACGGGCGCGTCGCGGGCCTGAGCGACCTGGTCGTCACAATGCGCTGATGGAGCTGCACAACTACTTCCGTTCGTCCGCCAGCTGGCGCGTCCGCATCGCGATGGCCCTCAAGGGGCTGGACTACGACTACCTGCCGATCCATCTCGTCAAGCAGGAGCAGTCGGCGCCCGACTACGTGGCGGCGTCGTCGACCGGCCTCGTGCCGCTGCTGGTGACCGACGACGACCAGCACCTGCACCAGTCGCTCGCGATCATCGAGTACCTCGACGAGCTGCACCCCGAGCCGCCGCTGCTCCCGCGGGACGCGCCCGGCCGCGCCCGCGTGCGCGCGCTGGCGCAGGACATCGCGTGCGAGATCCACCCCGTCAACAACCTGCGCGTGCTGCGCTACCTGACGCAGGTGCTGGGCGTCACCGAGGCGCAGAAGGGTGCGTGGATCAACCACTGGGTCGAGCTCGGCCTGGCGGCGGTCGAGCGCCAGCTCGCGGCGAGCCGGTCCACGTTTTGCCACGGGGAGACGCCGGGCCTCGCCGATTGCGTGCTCGTGCCGCAGATCTTCAATGCGCAGCGGTTCAAGTGCCGCCTCGATCACGTGCCCAACGTGATGCGGGTGCACGAGGCCTGCATGGCGCACGAGGCGTTCTCCGGCACGCAGCCGTCGGCCTGCCCGGACGCCGAATAGGAGCTGACGTGCCCGCTGAAATCATCGAACCGCTGGCTCGCGCCGACGTGATCTGGCCCGAGCGCTGGCCGGCCGGCACGGGCGCGCTGATGACGACCCGCGCGGGCGGCGTCAGCGCCGCGCCGTTCGACTCGCTGAACCTCAAGGCGCAGTCCGACGACCCGGCCGAGTTGATCGCCGTCGCCGAGAACCGGCGCCGCTTCGCCGCGACGCTCGGCGCGATGCCGGTGTTCCTCGAGCAGGTGCACGGCACGCGCGTCGTGCGGCTGACGCCGGAGCATGTCGGCGCCGACCGCCCGACCGAGCGCGCCGACGCCGCGATCACGACCGCGCCCGGCATCGCGTGCACGGTGATGGTCGCCGACTGCCTGCCCGTGCTCTTCGCCACGCGCGACGGCAAGGCCGTGGGCGCGGCGCACGCCGGCTGGCGCGGCCTGGCCGGCGGCGTGCTGGAGGCGACGGTCGACGCGATCCGCGCCGCCGCGCAGGTGCCGGCCGCCGACATCGTCGCGTGGCTGGGCGCGTCGATCGGGCCGACGCGGTTCGAGGTCGGCGTCGACGTGCTCGAGGCCTTCAACGACCACGAAGGCCGGCACTTCGTGCCCGCGCCCGCGCAGGACGGCGTGCTGAAGTGGATGGCCGACCTGCCCGCGCTCGCGCAAGGCCGGCTGCGGCGGCTCGGGCTGGTCGACGTGACCGGCTGCGGCCTGTGCACCGTCAGCGACGCGTCACGCTTCTTCTCGTACCGGCGCGACCGCCTCACCGGCCGCCTCGCCGCCGCGGCCTGGATCGACCCGTTCTGACGCCTCGGCCGCGCGCCGCGCCCGCGCGCGCCGGCGCGTGCCGCCGACGTACAGCACGATCGCCAGCGGCAGCACGCCGTACAGCATCAGCGTGACGACGGCGCCCAGCGCGCTGCCGCCCGGGCCGAGCGCCTCGGCGAGCACCATCATGAGGACGACGTAGGCCCAGCCGACGGCGACGATGTGCATGGGCGGTGGGGAAGGGTTCGTGAATGGAAAAGGCAAAAGGCCGGTGTCGCCATCGTAGCTGTCATTGATCGTGGGGTAAGCTAGGCGCGGACCCACTGCAGCAGAGAAATCACGCTCGACCCCAGGCCGGGACGCCACCGGGCGCCGGAAGCTTCGGGCACGCGGGCGTGATGATGGAGACAACGATCATGGCCCGCAAACCCGCCGCCCCGGCGAGCCCCGCCGCCGGCAAGACCCCGGCGCGCAAGAGCCCCGCGCGCAAGCCGGCCGCCCGCAGGACGAGCAGCGCACGCACCTCCGCCACCGCGGCCGCCCGCGCCGCCGATGCGGTGGCCTCCGACAAGGCCGCCGAGGCGTCCATCGCGTCGCACGCCGGGAAGGGCGCGCAGGCTGCGTCGCCCGCACCCGCGCACAGCCCCGAGGCGTTCGGCGCGGCGATCGGCACGTTCCTGCAATCGATGAGCGTGCTGGCGCTGCCGCCGTCGACGCTGTCGGAGCTGCAGGCGCAGTACGTCGCGCAGGCCACGCAGCTGTGGAACAGCACGATCGACCAGATCCCCGTCCCGCTCGCGCCGGGCTCGATGCCGGGCGCGGCCGCCCCGGTCGCCGAGAGGCCCGCGCCCCAGCCCATCGGCGACCGCCGTTTCGCCGCCGCCGACTGGCTGCAGAACCCGGCGTCGGCCTACACCGCGCAGATGTACCTGCTGAACGCGCGCACGCTGACGAAGCTGGCCGACAGCCTGCAGGGCGACGAGAAGACCCGCGCCCGCGTCAAGTTCGCGGTGCAGCAATGGGTCGACGCGACCAGCCCGTCGAACTACCTCGCGCTCAACCCCGAGGCGCAGCAGAAGGCGATCGCGACGAAGGGCGAGAGCATCACCGCCGGTCTGCAGCACCTGTGGAGCGACGTGCAGCAGGGCCACCTGTCGCAGACGGACGAGTCGGTGTTCGAGGTCGGCCGCAATGTCGCGACCACCGAGGGCACGGTCGTCTTCGAGAACGAGTACCTGCAGCTCATCGAGTACAAGCCGCTGACCGACAAGGTGCACGCGCGCCCGATGCTGTTCGTGCCGCCGTGCATCAACAAGTACTACATCCTCGACCTGCAACCCGAGAACTCGCTGATCCGCCACACCGTCTCCGAAGGCCACCGCACCTTCGTGATCAGCTGGCGCAACCCCGACGATTCGATGGCCGACCGCACGTGGGACGACTACATCGAGAACGCGGTGATCCGCGCGATCGGCGTGGTGCAGGAGATCACCGGCGCCGAGACGATCAACACGCTCGGCTTCTGCGTCGGCGGCACGCTGCTCGCGACCGGGCTGGGCGTGCTCGCGGCGCGCGGCGAGCATCCGGCCGAGAGCGTCACGCTGCTCACGACCTTCCTCGACTTCTCGAACACCGGCATCCTCGACATCTTCGTCGACGAGGCCTCCGTGCAGCTGCGCGAGATGACGCTCGGCGCGTCGGCGCCCAACGGACCGAAGCTGCTCAAGGGCGGCGAGCTGGCGAGCACGTTCAGCTTCCTGCGTCCGAACGACCTCGTGTGGAACTACGTCGTCGGCAACTATCTCAAGGGCGAGACGCCGCCGCCGTTCGACCTGCTGTACTGGAACAGCGACGCCACCAACATGCCGGGGCCGATGTACTGCTGGTACCTGCGCAACACCTACCTCGAGAACTCGCTGCGCAAGCCGGGCGGCCTGACGGTGTGCGGCGAGGCGCTGGACCTGTCGGCGATCACGGCGCCGGCGTTCGTCTACGGCTCGCGCGAGGATCACATCGTGCCGTGGAAGGGCGCGTACGAGTCGACGCAGATCCTCGGCGGCAAGACGCGCTTCGTGCTCGGCGCCTCGGGCCATATCGCGGGCGTGATCAACCCGCCGAAGTCGAAGAAGCGCAGCCACTGGATCAACGACCGGCTGCCCGCGTCCGCCGACGCGTGGCTGGCCGGCGCGACCGAGCATCCGGGCAGCTGGTGGTCGGACTGGTCGCACTGGCTCAGCGGCTTCGGCGGCGGCGCCGTCGCCGCGCCGCGCGCGCCGGGCAGCCGCGAGTTCGCGGCGATCGAGCCGGCGCCGGGCCGTTACGTCCAGCAGAAGGCCTGAGCACCTCGCTCGCGCGACGCGTCGAGCGCCCATACCCCATACCGTATCATCCCGTCAGGAGAACAGACATGGCTGAAGACATCGTCATCGTTGCAGCGGCCCGCACCGCGGTCGGCAAGTTCGGGGGCAGCCTCGCCAAGGTGCCGGCGGCCGAGCTCGGCGCCACCGTGCTGAAGGAGCTGCTCGCGCGCGCGCAGCTGCAGGGCGACCAGGTCGGCGAGGTGATCCTCGGTCAGGTGCTGCAGGCCGGCGCCGGCCAGAACCCGGCGCGCCAGGCCGTCATCAAGGGCGGGTTGCCGAACACGGTGCCCGCGATGACGATCAACAAGGTCTGCGGCTCGGGCCTGAAAGCCGTGATGCTGGCGGCGCAGGCGATCCGCGACGGCGACTCCGAGATCATCATCGCCGGCGGCCAGGAGAGCATGAGCATGTCCCCGCACGTGCTGCCGAACTCGCGCGACGGCCAGCGCATGGGCGACTGGAAGATGATCGACACGATGATCGTCGACGGCCTGTGGGACGTCTACAACCAGTACCACATGGGCATCACGGCGGAGAACGTCGCGAAGAAGTATTCGATCTCGCGCGAGCAGCAGGACGAGCTGGCCTACGCCTCGCAGTCCAAGGCCGCGGCGGCGCAGGATGCCGGGTTCTTCGACAAGGAGATCGTCGGCGTCTCGATCCCGCAGAAGAAGGGCGACCCGGTCGTCTTCAACCGCGACGAGTTCATCAACCGCAAGTCGACGCAGGAGGCGCTCGCCGGCCTGCGCCCGGCCTTCGACAAGGCGGGCTCGGTCACCGCCGGCAACGCGTCGGGCCTGAACGACGGCGCCGCGGGCGTGGTGGTGATGTCGGCGAAGAAGGCGGCCGCGCTCGGCCTCAAGCCGCTCGCGCGCATCGCGTCGTACGCGAGCGCCGGCCTCGACCCCGCCATCATGGGCATGGGCCCGGTGCCGGCCGCGCGCAAGGCGCTCGAGCGCGCCGGCTGGAAGGCCGCCGACCTCGACCTGCTGGAGATCAACGAGGCCTTCGCCGCACAGGCCTGCGCGGTGCACCAGGAGATGGGCTGGGATCTCGGCAAGGTCAACGTCAACGGCGGCGCGATCGCCATCGGGCACCCGATCGGGGCGTCCGGCGCGCGCATCCTCGTCACGCTGCTGCACGAGATGGCGCGCCGGGACGCGAAGAAGGGCATCGCGTCACTGTGCATCGGCGGCGGCATGGGCGTGGCGCTGACCGTCGAACGTGAATGATCCGGGGCATCGGGTTGGCCCTGAGGCAGCCCGCTCCCACAACGCGCGATAGTGGGGACGACCCACGACGAGCCCCAACAAAACTGCAAGGAGACATGAGATGACCCAGAAAGTAGCGTATGTGACCGGGGGCATGGGCGGCATCGGCAGCTCCATCTGCCAGCGCCTGCACGCCGACGGATACAAGGTGATCGCCGGCTGCGGGCCGAGCCGCGACCACGCGAAGTGGATCGCCGAGCAGAAGGCGCTGGGCTACACGTTCCATGCGTCGGTCGGCAACGTCGCCGACTGGGATTCCACCGTCGCCGCGTTCAAGCAGGCGAAGGAGGAACACGGCCCGATCGACATCCTCGTCAACAACGCCGGCATCACGCGCGACCGCATGTTCCTGAAGATGACGCGCGAGGACTGGGACGCCGTCATCAGCACCAACCTGACGTCGATGTTCAACGTCACCAAGCAGGTCGTGGCGGACATGGTCGAGCGCGGCTGGGGCCGCATCATCCAGATCTCGTCGGTCAACGGCGCCAAGGGCCAGGCCGGCCAGACCAACTACTCGGCGGCCAAGGCCGGCATGCACGGCTTCTCGATGGCGCTCGCGCTCGAGATGGCGAGCAAGGGCGTGACGGTCAACACCGTGAGCCCGGGCTACATCGGCACCGACATGGTCAAGGCCATCAAGCCCGAGGTGCTCGAGAAGATCGTCGCCACGATCCCCGTCAAGCGCCTGGGCACGCCGGAAGAGATCGCCTCCATCGTCAGCTGGCTGGCGTGCGACACCTCGGGCTTCACGACCGGTGCCGAGTTCGCCGTCAACGGCGGCCTGCACATGGGCTGAAGCTTCGCGTGCGTGATGTGCGTGGCGCGCATGACGCGCGCCGCGTGCGCATCACCAGGATGGCCCGGCCCCGGATGTGCGAGTGTCCGGGGCCGATTCGTTGGGGCACGGCGCCGCCACGACCGGTAGGCCGCGAGCGCGGCACGGGTCACCGCATGTCCCCGGAATCCTCGACATGAACCAGAACATCCTCGTCCGCGGCCTCGTCGCGGTGATCGTCGCGGGCGCGCTGGGCGCGGCCTGGGTCGGGCGCGATTCGTCGCTGCTGCGGACCGTCGCCGCGCGGCTGGGTGTGCCGCCCGCCGACGCGACGCCCGACACCGCGGCCACGCTCGCCGCCGCGGGCGTGCACAAGTGCCGGGTCGGTGCGCGCACCGTCTACAGCGACCAGGCCTGCCCCGCCGGCAGCCGCGAGCTGGCTGCGAACGGTGGCACGGTGACCGTCATGTCGTTCCCGAAGCCGTCGCTCGCGCAGGCCGTGGCGCCGACGGTCGCCGCGATCGCGGCCAGCGTCGCGAGCGCTCCGCTGATCCCGCGCATGAGCCATGACGAGATCGACCAGGCGCGCGACCGGATGATCCGACAGGCGGGCGACCGATGATCGCGCTGCGCGAGTTCCGCCCCGGCGACGAACCGGCGTTGCGCCGCGTGTTCCAGTCCGCGATCCACGAGGTGGCGATCCGCGACTACACGCAGGCCCAGGTCGACGCGTGGGCGCCGCGCGAGTTCGACCCCGCGTCGTGGGCGAAGCGCATGCAGGGCATCGCGCCGTTCGTCGTCGAGCGCGATGGCGAGATCGTCGCGTATGCCGACGTCCAGCCGAGCGGCTACATCGACCACTTCTTCGTCTCGGCGCGTGCCGGGCAGCAGGGCATCGGCGGGATGCTGATGCGGCGCATCCACGAGCGCGCCGACGAGCTGGGCATCGCCGTGCTGACTTCGGAAGTGAGCCGCACCGCGCAGCCGTTCTACCGGCACTTCGGCTTCGAGATCGTCGACCACCATGCCAACGAGATCCGCGGCGTCCTGATCGAGTACGCCGCGATGCGCAAGGTGCTGCGGCCCGGCGCGTGATCAGGCGGCCGAGATCGCGTCCAGCAGCTCGGTCTCGACCTGGATCTGCAGGCGGTTGTTCTGCAGCGCGGCGCCGTCGACGAGGAAGGTGTCCTCGACGCGTTCGCCGAGCGTCGACACCTTCGCGAGCTGCAGGTTGATGCGGTACTGCGCGAGCACGCGGGCGACCGAGTAGAGCAGGCCGGAGCGGTCGCTGGCGCTGATCGACAGCAACCAGCGCTGGGCGCGCTCGTCCGGGCGCAGCGACACGCGCGGCACGACCGGGAACGACTTCACGCGCCGCGAGACGCGGCTCGAGCGCGGCGTGGGCAGCGGGCCGGTGGACGCGGCGGCGATCGCGGCCTGGTTCTCGACCAGCGAGATCAGGTCGCGGTAGCCGGCCGGGCCGTCGTCCTCGTAGGCCGGGTTGACGACCTGGAAGGTGTCGAGCGCGAAACCGGCGTTGGTCGTGTGGATCTTGGCGTCCTGGATCGAGAAGCCGGCGCCGTCGAAATAGCCGCAGATGCGCGCGAACAGGTCGGAGCGGTCGGGCGAGAACATCAGCACCTGCAGGCCTTCGCCGAGCGGCGACGGGCGCGCGCGGACGACCGGCACCTCGGTCTCGATGTGGCGCCACAGCGAGCGCGCGTGCCACGCCAGCTCGTTCGGGTCGTGGCGCGCGAAGTAGCTGAGGTCGAGCGTCTTCCACAGCGGCGACTCGGTGCCGGGCAGCGCCGAATGCAGCGCGAGGATCTGGCGCGCTTCCTTCTTGCGGGCGTCGATCTCGGCATCGAGCGCGAGGGCGTCGCCGCCGAGCGCGCGCATCGTGAGCCGGAACAGGTCTTCCAGCAGCTTGCCCTTCCACGCGTTCCAGACCTTGGGGCTGGTGCCGCGGATGTCCGCGACGGTCAGCAGGTAGAGCGCGGTGAGCGCGCGCGGCGTGCCGACCTTGGTCGCGAAATCGGTGATCACGCGCGCGTCGGACAAGTCCTCCTTCTGCGCGGTGTGGCTCATCGTGAGGTGGTGGCGGACGAGGAACTCGATCAGGTCGGCGTCCGCCTTCTCGATGCCGTGGTCGCGGCAGAAGTGGCGCACTTCGGTGCCGCCCAGCTCGGAGTGGTCGCCGCCACGGCCTTTGGCGACGTCGTGGAACAGCGCCGCGACGTAGAGCACCCAGGGCTTGTCGAAGCTCGCGGCGAGCGCCGTGCACTTCGGGTACTCGTGGGCGTGCTCGGGGATGAAGAAGCGGCGCACGTTGCGCAGCACCATCAGGATGTGCTGGTCGACCGTGTAGACGTGGAACAGGTCGTGCTGCATGCGCCCCACGATGCGCCGGAACACCCACAGGTAGCGCCCCAGCACCGAGGTCTGGTTCATCAGCCGGAACACGTGCGTCTGGCGCACCGGCGCCTGCAGGATCGCGAGGAAGCGCGCGCGGTTGACCGGGTCGCGGCGGAACTCGCCGTTCATCTGGTTGCGCACGTTGTAGAGCGCGCGCAGCGTGCGCGCCGACAGCCCCTGCAGCCCTTCCGTCGTCTGGTACAGCAGGAAGGTCTCGAGGATCGCGTGCGGTTCGCGCAGGTAGACGTCGTCGCTCGCGACTTCCAGCAGCCCGCCGCGGTCGAGGAAGCGCTCGTTGAGCGGGCGCATCGGCAGGTCTTCCGAGCCGTTGATGCGCTCCTCGAGGTTCAGCAGCAGCACCTGGTTCAGCTGGGTGACGGCCTTGGCCGCCCAGTAGTAGCGCTGCATCAGCATCTCGGACGCGCGCATCGTCGTGTTGCCGTGGTAGCCGAAGGTCTCGGCGACGGC
>JASLEM010000139.1 GCA_030151165.1 Burkholderiaceae bacterium | reverse complement strand
AAGCCTGATGACCATAGCGAGGTGGTCCCACTCCTTCCCATCCCGAACAGGAAAGTGAAACGCCTCTGCGCCGATGATAGTGCGGGTTCCCGTGTGAAAGTAGGACATTGTCAGGCTAATATCCAGTGAACCGCCCGAGCTCTCCAGCTCGGGCGTTTTGCTTTGCGGGCAGAGTTTTATAAGCGTCCAAATATTCGGGCGGCTAAAGTATTCGACGCCGAACAAACAAAAACGCCTGACTTTCGTCAGGCGTTTTGCATTGCTGGGCAACTTGCTGGGCTGAAGCCGAAGGCCCGTCAGTCGAGCTTCAGCAGCAGCACGCCTTGTCGCGCCCACAGATCGGCTTCTTCGCGCATGAGGTAAGCCGTGCGCGGATGCTCGTCGGCCCACTCGCTCGAGAAACTCAGGTGGGCCTCGTTGCCCGAGCGGCGCAGACGCAACCCGCTGGCGTCGACTTCACCCCGCGCGTGGCACTCGATCACCGCGAGCCGCAGGCAGAGCACCTGCCACGCCGTCACCTCGCGCGACAGTCCACCCTCGATCTTGCGCAAACCGCCGCGCTGCCCGAGCACCAGCTCGCCCAGTCGACGCTGCTGGCTCTGCGAGAAGCCCGGGGCATCGACATGCGACACCACATAAGCGCTGTGCCGGTGATGGTCGTGGTGCGACACCATCAGCCCGACTTCGTGCAGAGCCGCCGCCCAGCGCAGCTCGTTGTGCGTCTCGGCGTCGGCGTTCGGCCAGGCGTCGTTGAACAGGCGCTGCGCCGCGTCACCCACGCGGGCGGCCTGCGCCATGTCGACATGGAAGCGATGCTGCAGCTCGCCGACCGTCGTGTCGCGCAGGTCGTGACCGCGCTCCTCGTGGCCGGCGGCCAGGCGCTCGCTCAGGTCGACGATGACGCCCTGGCGCAGCGCGCCCTTGGCCGGCAGCAATTCCTCGATGCCGAATTGCGCCGCGAGCGTGTAGAGAATCGCGAGACCGCCGGCGATGACCGGCCGGCGCTCCGGCTTCATGCCGGGAATGTCGAGCTTGTCGATATGGCCGGCTTCCAGGCAGCGCTCGATCAGCCAGCGCAGGCCGTCCGGTGTGATCCGACCGTCGCTCCGGCCGTTGGCGCGCAGCACGTCCGACACCGCGCCCGCCGTTCCCGACGAGCCCAGCGCTTCGCGCCAGTGGCGACGAGCGAACGGCACCAGCGCCTCTTCCAGTTCCGCACCGGCTGCGACCTGGGCGGCACGGAACGCGGAGCGCGTGTAGCGGCCTTCGGGGAAATAGCGCATCGACAGGCTGACGCAACCCACCTGGAACGACTCGGCGACGCGCGGCGCGCGCCCGTTGCCGAGGATCATCTCGGTCGACCGGCCGCCGATGTCGATCACCAGCCGCGGCTTGGTCGACGGCTGCAGGAAGGCGACGCCCGCGTAGATCAGGCGCGCCTCCTCGCGGCCGGAGATGATCTCGATCGGATGGCCCAGCGCCGCTTCGGCGCGCAGCAGGAACTGGTCGCGGTTGCGCGCCTCGCGCAGCGTCTGCGTCGCGACGGCGCGCACCTGCATCGGTGCCGACGTCTTCAGGGTCTGCGCGAAGCTCGAGAGACATTTGAGGCCACGCTCGGTGGCCTCTTCGGTGAGCATGCCGTCGACATCGAGCCCGGCGCCGAGACGCACGGTCTCCTTCAGGTACAGATGGCGCCGGTAGCGGCCGTCCTGCACTTGACCGATCTCGAGACGAAAGCTGTTGGAGCCCATGTCGATCGCGGCAAGCGGGCCGACAGCGGTAGGAGGAGTCAAGGACATGCGCGTGATTGTGCCTTGGCGAGGATGAAGCTTCGTCCCGCTCGCGCCAAGGTGAAGACATTCGGGGATATTCTTGACCGCACCGCCAGAATCCAGGAGATCCGAAACGTGAGCACTCCCGAAAAGACCGGCGCCGGCTTCGCCTCCGCCGTGACGCCGGTGGCCGGCAGCACCGTCGTGCACACCGACACCGCCGGCCTCGTCGCCGGCCCGGTCACCATCGACGTCGCCGGCTTCGCGATGCCGGCCTATCGCGCGCAGCCGGCCGAGGGGGCGCGGCTGCCGGTGATCCTGGTGCTGAGCGAAATCTTCGGCGTCCACGAGCACATCGCCGACGTCGCGCGCCGCTTCGCCAGGCTCGGCTACCTCGCGGTCGCCCCGGAGCTGTTCGTGCGCCAGGGCGACGCGAAGTCGCAGCCGGACGTCGCGACGCTCGTGCGAGACGTCGTCGACAAGGTGCCCGATGCCCAGGTCATGGCCGACCTCGACGCCGTCGTCGCCTGGGCCGGCGCGAACGGCGGCGACGTGTCGCGGCTCGGCGTCACCGGCTTCTGCTGGGGCGGCCGCATCACCTGGCTGTACGCGGCGCATCAGCCCAAGGTCAAGGCCGGTGTCGCGTGGTACGGCAAGCTGAAGCTCGAGCCGACGCCGCTCAAGCCGCGTCATCCGGTCGACGTCGCGGGCGACCTGCAGGCGCCCGTGCTGGGCCTGTACGGCGCGCAGGACCAGAGCATCCCGCTGGACACCGTCGAACAGATGAAGTCAGCGCTCGCCCAAGGCGGAGCGGCGGCGCAGGCGTCGGAGTTCGTCGTCTACCCCGATGCCGGCCACGCCTTCCATGCGGACTACCGCCCCAGCTACAACGCCGCCGACGCCCGCGACGGCTGGGCGCGCTGCGTGGCGTGGTTCGCGCGGCACGGCGTCCGGCCCTGAGGCTTCAGCTGCAGCTGCAGCTGCCGCAGCGGCCAGGCCGGCGATCGGTCGTTACCTGACCACCAGCACCGGCACGTTGCAGTGCGTCAGCACGCGCGAGGTCTCGCTGCCGATCAACATCGCGCCGAAGCCGCGGCGCCCGTGGGATGCCATGACGATCAGGTCGCAGGCCTGCGCCTTCGCATGGTCGAGGATGGCTTCCCACGGATGCGGCGCTTCCACCGTGAACGCCTCGCAGGCCAGCCCCGCGGTCGCCGCCGACTCGACCACTTCCCTCACGCGCGTCAGCGCGATGCGTTCCTGCGCGTCGTAGAACTCCTGCGGCGGGATGGGCTGCATCTCGGAGATCGCGCTGTAGGGGAACGGCTCCTTGACGGTGATCGTGCTCAGGCGCGCACCGAGCGCGCGCGCCAGCTCGATGGCCGTGGCGACGGCCTTCGCGGTGATCTCGGTGCCGTCGGTCGGGATCAGGATGCTGCGGTACATGAGCGTTCTCCTTGCGATGGGCGGAGCGGAGCGCGGCGATTCCGGCCCCGGCCCGCGGCGTCGAGTGTGCACCTCGGCGCACGCGTTGGCACGGGGGCGAGCCCGCTCGTGCCGCTCCGGCGGCAACAGCCATGCCCAGCAGTTCGGGGACGCCTGCCGGCACCTCGACCGTGAGCGCCCGCTTTCGCTCGGCCGCCTGCAACGAAGGGTCAGCCGACGGCGACCGGCCGTGAAGGATCCGACGACCACTCGCTCCACGACCCGGGATACAGCGCCGAGCCCGGCAGGCCGGCGATCTCCATCGCCAGCGCGTTGTGGCTCGCCGTGACGCCCGAGCCGCATTGATGCACGGTCTGCTCCGGCGTCGAACCGAAGGCCTCGAAGGTCGCGCGCAGGTCGGATGCCGGCCGGAAGCGACCGGTGGCGTCGAGGTTGTCCTTGAAGAAGCGCGAGCGAGCGCCGGGGATGTGGCCGGCGCGCGCGTCGAGCGGTTCGACCTCGCCGCGGAAGCGCTCGCCGGCGCGCGCATCGAGCAGCGTCACGCGGCCGAGCGACTTCGCGAGCGTCGACGCATCGACCGTGCGCACCAGGCTCTCGCCGAGCGGATAGGGCGGCGCACCGGCGGGCGCGGACGCGCCCGATTCGATGGCGCCGCCCACGTCCTTCCACGCCTGCAGCCCGCCATCCAGGACACTCACCGCGCGATGGCCGGCCCAGCGCAGCATCCACCACGCGCGTGCCGCGAACATGCTGCCCTGCGCGTCGTACACCACCACGTGACGGTCCGGCGCGATGCCCAGCCGGCCCAGCGTCGCGGCGAAGTCGGCGCGCGCGGGCAGCGGATGCCGGCCGTTGCGGCCGGTCTTGGTGCCGGCGAGGTCGCGGTCGAGATGCGCGTAGACCGCTCCGGCCATGTGCCCTTGCGCGAACGCGCGCTCGCCGGCGGCGGTGTCGGCGAGGTCGAAGCTGCAGTCGACGAGCACCGGCGCGAGCCCGCCCGCGCGCGCGGCGAGCAGCTGTTGCGCCGAGACGAGCGGCGTCGGCAGGACGGAGGCAGGGGTCGTGGTCATGTCAGGAATCCGATGGCGGTTGGAGGGTGTCGGGCGCGGCGGCCGAGAGTGTCGTCGCGCGCAGCCGCGAGGCACCCAGCCCCGCGCCGACGATCAGCGCGATGCCGGCCGTGGCGGCCCAGGTCATTGCGTCGTGGAACAGCCAGACGCCGTAGACGAAGGAGAACGCGATGCCGAGGTACTGCAGGCTCGCGTTGGTGAGCGGCTTGCCGATCGCGTAGGCGCGCGTCATCGCGACCTGCGCGGCGGTCGCGAGCGCGCCGGTCGCGACCAGCAGCGCCATACCCTTCACCGTATGCGCATGCATGCCGCCGACGAGCGCCATCGCGAGCCCCGCGAGCGCGCCGCCGCACGAGAAATAGAACACGACGCGCAGCTCCGGCTCGCCGACGCGCCCGAGCGTCGTGACCTGCAGGTACGCGAGCGCGGACAGCATCCCCGACGCCAGCCCGATGACGCCGGGCCAGGCCTGGTCCTGCCCGAGCGTCGGATGCAGCACGAGCGCGACGCCGGCGAAGCCGACGAGCACCAACGCGACGAGCCGCGGATCCACACGCTGCGCGCCGACCACCACCGCGCCGCCGATCAGGAACAACGCCATCCACACCGACGACATGTAGTTCAACGTGACGGCCGTGGCGAGCGGCAGATGGCCGATCGCGTAGAACCACAACGCCAGCGACGTCACGCCGACCGCGCTGCGCCACGCGTGCATGCCGGGCACCTTCGTGCGCAGCGACATCCCTCGCGCGCGCGCCACGAGCGCGATGCCGATCACGCCGACGAGCCCGCGGTACATCACGATCTCGCCCGCGTCGTAGTGCGCCGACGCGAGCTTCACGCACACGCCCATCGTGGCGAACAGGAACGAGGCGCAGATCATCAGGAGCGGAGCGGACATCGGCGGATTCTCGCCGAAGCGTCCCGGCCCTCGCGACGTCAGGCCCGCATCACGGCATCACGACGACAGCGCGCGCATCTCCGCGAACAGGTCGGCCTTGCCCTCGAAGCCGATGCCCGGCAGCTCGGGCAGCGTCACGATGCTGTCCTTCACCTTCACGCCGTCGGGGAAGCCGCCGTAGGGCTGGAACAGGTCGGGGTAGGACTCGTTGCCGCCGAGGCCGAGGCCGGCGGCGATCGCGAGCGACATCTGGTGGCCGCCGTGCGGGATGCAGCGCGAGGCCGACCAGCCGTTCTCCTTCAGCATGTCCAGCGTGCGCAGATATTCGACGAGCCCGTAGCTCAACGCGCAGTCGAACTGCAGCCAGTCGCGATCCTGGCGCATGCCGCCGTAGCGGATCAGGTTGCGCGCGTCCTGCATCGAGAAGAGGTTCTCGCCGGTCGCCATCGGGCCGGCGTAATGGTGGGCGAGCTCGGCCTGCAGCGCGTAGTCGAGCGGGTCGCCGGCTTCCTCGTACCAGAACAGGTCGTAGGCCGACAGCGCCTTGCCGTATTCGATCGCCGTCTTCAGGTCGAAGCGGCCGTTGGCGTCGACCGCGAGCTTCTGGCCGGGGCCGAGCAGCTTCAGCACGGTCTCGATGCGCTTGCAGTCCTCCGCGAGCGACGCGCCGCCGATCTTCTTCTTCACGACCGAGTAGCCGCGCTCGAGGTAGCTGCTCATCTCGCGCACCAGGCCGTCGAGGCCCTGGCCCGGCCAGTAGTAGCCGCCGGCGGCGTAGACGAACACGTCGCGGTCGGGCGTGCCGTTGCCGTAGCGCTCGGCGAGCAGCTGGTAGAGCGGCTTGCGCTCGATCTTCGCGACGGCGTCCCACAACGCCATGTCGATCGTGCCGACCGCCACCGAGCGCTCGCCGTGGCCGCCGGGTTTCTCGTTGGTCATCATCGTGGCCCAGGCCTTGTGCGGGCTGAGGATGCCGCGCTCGTCGAGCAGCGACTCGGGCGTGGCCTCCATCACGCGCGGGATGAAGCGCTCGCGCATCAGCGCGCCCTGGCCGTAGCGGCCGTTGGAGTTGAAGCCGTAGCCGACGACGGGCCGGCCGTCGCGGATCTCGTCGGTGATGACGGCGACGAGGCTCAACGTCATCTTCGAGAAATCGATGTACGCGTTGCGGATGTCGGACTTGATGGGCTTGGTGACTTCGCGGATCTCGACGATCTTCATGGCAGGGCCGTTTCCCGGTTTGCTTGGAGAATGGGCGCCGGACCGCGGCGCCTTCGATAGGCGGATGATCGACTCGCCCGCCGTCGTCGTCCAATGCCGCATTTCTCGGCTTCGATGCCGCCAAAGCACCGGCCCCCGACATGAACCTGACCTGGCTCGAAGACTTCCTCGTGCTCGCCGCGAGCGGCAACTTCTCGCGCGCCGCCGAGCAACGCCACATGACGCAGCCCGCGTTCAGCCGCCGCATCCGCGCGCTGGAGGACTGGCTGGGCGTCGCGCTGTTCGACCGCGCGACGCAGCCCGCCGTGCTCACCGAGGCGGGCAACTGGTTCCGCGAGGTCGCGCAGGAGACGCTCGCCCGCGTCGCGCGCCTGCCCGAGGCGGCGCAGCAGGTGGCGTCCGGCGCGTCGGCGACCCTGCGCTTCGCGGCCACCCACGCGCTGTCGCTCACCTTCCTGCCGGCGTGGCTGCGCGGGCTCGAGTCGCGCACGCCGATCGGGCCGGTGCAGCTCGTCTCCGACATGCTCCAGCAGTGCGAGACGCTGATGCTGCAGGGCCGCGCGCAGTTCCTGCTGTGCCATGCGCACGCGACGGCGCCGGGGCGGCTCGACGGGCCGGGCTTCCGCTCGGTGGCGGTCGGCGCCGACGCCATCGTGCCGGTGGGCGCGCCGGGCCTCGACACGAGTGGATCGCGCGTCGCCGTCCTCGACTACAGCGCCGAGTCCGGCCTCGGCCGACTCGTGCGGGCGCTGCGGGCGTCGACGTTCGAGGGCGTCGCGTTCGACACCGTCTTCACCGCGCACCTGGCGACGGTGCTGCGCACGATGGCCTTGCAGGGGCGCGGCGTCGCGTGGCTGCCGCGCAGCGTGGTCGACGACGACCTGCGCGCGGGCCGGCTGGTGGAGGTGGCCGCGTTCGCGGCGCCGCTGCGGGTGGACGTCCGGCTCTACCGGCGCGACGCCGCCGAGCCCGAGGCCGCGGAGCGCTTCTGGCGCGCAGTGACCGCGGCGGAGTGAGCGGGCTCAGCGCCGGGTCAGTGCCTGCCGGTACCACTGGTGGAAGTGGCGCATGCCGTCTTCCATCGGGCTCTGGTACGGGCCGGCCTCGGCGTCGCCGCGCTCGTACAGGGCCTTGCGGCCGGCGTCCATGCGCAGCGCGATCTCGTCGTCCTCGACGCAGGTCTCGAGGTAGGCCGCCTGCTCCGCCTCGACGAGGTCGCGCTCGAACGCGGCGATCTCCTCGGGGTAGTAGAACTCGACGACGTTGGTCGTCTGCTGCGGGCCCTTCGGATACAGCGTGGAGACGACCAGCACGTGCGGGTACCACTCGACCATGATGTTCGGGAAGTACGTCAGCCAGATCGCACCGTGCTTCGGCGGCTTGCCGCCGTTGAACGCGAGCACGGCGTCGTGCCACTTGCGGTACGTGGCGCTGCCGGGGCGCGCCAGCTCGTCGGCCACGCCGACGGTCTGCACCGAGTAGTTGTCGCCGAACTCCCACTGCAGGTCGTCGCAGCTGACGAAGCCGCCGAGGCCGGGGTGGAACGGGCCGACGTGGTAGTCCTCGAGGTAGACCTCGATGAACGTCTTCCAGTTGTAGTCGCACTGGTGCACGTGCACCTTGTCGAGCACGTAGCCGGTGAA
>JASLEM010000457.1 GCA_030151165.1 Burkholderiaceae bacterium | reverse complement strand
GAGATGCGCATGATCGACGGCGTGCTGTACTGCAACGACGGCGACTGGGTCGAGAGCCTGACGGCGCTCGTCGAGCATCCGGACGGCCGGCTCGAGATCCTCGACTGGTCGCGCCACGACCAGCGCGGCAAGGTCGTCGCGCAGGAGCCGGCGGCGCACGAGCACGACCGCGAGGACGAGCCGGCGATCGGCGTGCTCCAGCCCGAGCTCGTCGCGATGGCGATCCTCAAGTAGCGCGGCGCGCGTCCCGCGGCGCGCGCGGGGATCAGATCGGCCTCGAGGCCTCGAGCGCGGGTTCGCCCAGCGTCGCCGCGGGCGGGATTTGCGCCTGCGCGTCCAGGAACTGCCGCGTCGCCGCGGCCCAGCTGAAGCGCATCGCGTGCGCACGCGCCGCGGCGCGCGGCAGCGCCAGCGCGGCGAGGCAGGCCCGGCGCAGGTCGGCGTCGAGCACGCCGCCGCCGGAGTCGCCCACCACGTCGATCGGCCCCGGCACCGGGAACGCGGCCACGGGCGTGCCGCTGGCCATCGCCTCGATCAGCACGAGGCCGAAGGTGTCGGTGACGCTGGTGAACGCCTTCACGTCCGCGCTGCGGTAGACGCGCGCCAGCGCCTCGCCCTGCAGCGCGCCGAAGAAGCGCGCGGCCGGGAAGGCGGCCTGCAGGCGCGCGCGTTCTGGCCCGTCGCCGACGACCCATTTCTCGCCGGGCAGGTCGAGCGCGAGGAAGGCGTCGACCTGCTTCTCGACCGCGAGCCGGCCAACGTGCAGGAACACCGGCGCTTCGCCGCGCGCTTCGCGCGGGCCGTCGGGCGTGAACAGCGCGGTGTCGACGCCGCGCGACCATGCGCGCGGCGCGGCGAAGCCGTGCGCGAAGAGGTCGTCGACGATCGCCGGCGTCGCCGCGAGCGTCGCGACGCCGGCGTCGTGGAAGCGGCGCAGCACCGCGTAGCTGAGTGCGAGCGGGATCGGCGTGCGGGCGCGCAGGTATTCGGGGAAACGCGTGTGGTACGCCGTCGTGAACGGCCAGCCGCGTTCCATCGCGACGGCGCGCGCATGCCAGCCGAGCGGCCCTTCGGTCGCGATGTGCAGGGCGTCCGGCGCGAACGCGTCGATGCGGCGTCGCACCTGGCGGCGCGTCGCGAGCGCGAGGCGGATCTCCGCATACCCCGGGCACGCGATCGAGCGGAACAGGTCGGGCGACAGGATCTCGACCTGGTGGCCCATCGCCGCGAGTTCGCGCGCGGTCATCTGGATCGTGCGCACGACGCCGTTGATCTGCGGCTCCCACGCATCCGTCACGATGAGGATCTTCATGCGTTCAGCGAGGGCGGCCCGAATCCATCCGCGCAGCATGCGGCGGGTGTGTGAACGCGTCGTGACACGGCGCTGTCCGACGGCTGACGCGCCGCGCCGCGTGCAGAATGGGGCGTGCCCGCCGACCGACTTCGAGGAACGCCATGAGCAAGAAGCAGTGCAGCCACCTGAGCCAGATCCTGCGCGTCAAGCCGAGCGCGCGCGGATGCGAGGAGTGCCTGAAGATCGGCGAGGAATGGGTGCACCTGCGCATCTGCCGCACCTGCGGCCACGTCGGCTGCTGCGACGACTCCTTCGGCCGCCACGCGACGCGCCATTTCAACGAGACCGGCCACCCGGTCATGGAAGGCTACGACCCGCCCGAGGGCTGGGGCTGGTGCTTCGTCGACAAGCTGCTGCTCGACCTGGGCACGAACACGACGCCGCAGGACGGGCCGATCCCGCATTTCGACGATTACTGACGGCAACTGGCGGCCACTGACGGCGACCGGCGCCCGCCGCCGGATCAACGCTCGGCGACCCGCACCGGCACGCCGGCCGCGACGCCCTCGGGCCACGGCTCGTCGATCAGCAGCGTGTCCACCTTGGCCCACGGCGCGACGTGGAACGCCGCCACGTTCTGCACCTTGGAGTGATCGGCGAGGACCAGCGTGCGGCGCGCGCACGCGATCATCGCGCGCTTCAACGCGGCGTCCGCCTCGTCGGGCGCGCTGACGCCCAGCTGGGCGTCGATCGCGCACGCGCCGGGCACGGCCCAGTCGGCGCGGCAGTGACGCAGCATCTCGACCGCGGCCGGCCCCCACAACGCGCGGTTGGCGTGCTGCCACGTGCCGCCGGTCAGCGCGATCTGCACCTGCGCGTCGTCCGCGAAGATCGCCGCGACGTCGAGCGAGCTCGTGATCACCGTCAGCGGCCGCACCGTCAGCGCGCGCGCCATCGCGAGCGGCGTCGAGCCCGCGTCCAGCACCACGGTCTGCCCCGGCTCGACCAGCGCCGCCGCGGCCCGGCCCATGGCGGCCTTGGCGTCGGGCAGCACGTCCGCGCGCGCCGCGAGGCCCAGCCGCGTCGTGTCGAGCGTCACCGCCCCGCCGTGCGTGCGCTGCAGGACGCCTTGCGACTGCAGCGCGAGCAGGTCGCGCCGCACGGTGTGCTCGGACACCTGCAGCAAACGAGCAAGTTCGAGCACTTCCACGCGACCTTGCGCGTGCAGCATCTCTTCGATGCGGCGCTGGCGTTCGGCGGTGAAACGGGGCGACTGGGCGTCGATGGACATGGCGGTTCCTGGGTTGGCGGCGACGTGCGCGAGTGCGCGGAGGTGCGCGCGGGTTCGGCCAGCGCATTGTAGGAAAAATTCTGCGGGCTGTGCGCGAAAGTGCTCGAAGTTGCTTGACTGTGGTTGATTTGCCGCTACGATGCGATCCATGACTGACACCGTTGCTTCCCTTCCCGGCCCACTGACCGGCGCCGCGGCCACGCGCGCCCGCTGTGCGGTGGCGGCGGCGTTCTTCGTCAACGGCGCGGCGTTCGCGTCCTGGGTCTCGCGCATCCCGGTGCTGCGCACCAACCTGCAGCTGAGCAACGGCGCGCTCGGCAGCGTGCTGTTCGCGTTGTCGGTGGGCGTGCTGCTGTCGTTCCCGCTCGCGAGCAAGGGCTCGCAATGGCTGGGGCCGCGGCAGCTGGCGTTGCTGTCCGGCCTGCTCATGCTGGTGCTGCTGCCGGTGCCCTTCCTCGTCGGCATCGTGCCGTCGCTGGTGCTCGTGCTGCTGGAGCTGGGCGTCGCCAACGGGATGATGCAGGTGTCGATGAACGTCCTCGCCGCCGACGTCCAGGGGCGCATGGGCAAGCCCATCATGTCGTCGCTGCACGGGCTGTGGAGCGCGGGTGGCCTGGTCGGCGCGGGGCTCGGCGGCGCGGCGGCCCACGCCGGGATCGGGCCGGTGCTGCACCTGGCGATCGTCTCGGCACTGCTGGCCATCGTGCTGGTCACGTCGGTCGTGTTCTCGCGCGGCGAGTGGCCCGGGCCGGTCGTGCTGGCGAACGCGTCGCGCCTGCAGGCCGACGCGTCCGCCTCGGGCGCGCGCTCGGCGCTGCGCGCGATGGGGCTCGATCGCGTGATCGTCGGCCTCGGCGTGATCTGCTTCTGCTCGTTCCTCACCGAAGGTGCGCTCGCCGACTGGAGCGCCGTGTACCTGCGCGACGCGACGAGTTCGCCCGAGTCGGTCGCCGCGCTCGGCTACGCCGTGTTCGCCGGCGCGATGACGTCCATGCGGCTGCTCGGCGATCGCCTGCTCGCGCGTTTCGGCATGGCGCGGCTGCTGCGCGCGTTCAACGCGCTCGGCGCCGCGGCGTTCGCCGGCGCGCTCGTGGCGGCGCGCGCCGACGTGGCCTTCCTCGCGTTCGCGGTGATGGGCCTGGGCCTCGCCACGGTCGTGCCCTCGGCCTACAGCGCGGCGGCGCGCCATGCCGAGGAGAGCGCGCGCGACGCCGGCCGCGTCCCGCACACGGCGCGCGCCATCGCGGCGATCTCGGGCTTCGGCTACACGGGGCTGCTGGTCGGGCCGCCGGTCGTCGGCTGGCTTGCGCAGGCGCTCGGGCTCGGTTGGGCGCTGGGCCTGCTCGTGCTGCTCACGGCGGCGATCGCGGCGTTGACGCCGCTGCTCGAGCCCCGCGCGCGCGCGCGCCGCGCGACACGCGCGCGATTCGCGGCGCCCTGAGTCGTCGATCGCCCCGCGCGCTCGGCGGGGCATCGCGATTGCTCGTCCCACGGTTCGACAACCGCGAACTCGAAGGACGATCATGAAAGACTGGAACATCAAGCAATACGGCGACCCCGACGTCGTCACGCAGGCCGAGCAGCCGACACCGAAGCCGGGCGCCGACCAGGTGCTCGTGCGCGTCGAGTCCGCGAGCGTCAACCCGCTGGACAACAAGCTCATCTCGGGCGCGGCGAAGGATCGGTTCCCGCTGAAGTTTCCGTACGTGCTCGGCACCGACGCCGCGGGCACGGTCGAGGCCGTCGGGCCGGGCGTGACGCTGTGGAAGGCCGGCGACCGCGTGTTCGCGAAGTGCGACGGCGGCGCGTTCGCCGAGCACCTGGTGGTGCCCGCGGACAAGCTCGCGCGCATACCGGACGCCGTATCGTTCGCCGACGCCGCGGCCCTGCCCACGGCCGCCGGCACGGCCTGGGAAGCGCTGATGGAAAAGGCGGAACTGCGTGAAGGCCAGACGGTGCTGATCCACGCGGGCAGCGGCGGTGTCGGGCACTTCGCGGTGCAGATCGCGAAGCTCGCCGGCGCGCGCGTGATCGCGACCACGTCGTCCGCCAACGCGAAGCTCGTCCGCGAGCTCGGCGCCGACGAGGTCATCGACCACAAGACGGAGGACTTCTCGAAGAAGGTGAGCAACGTCGACGTCGTGCTCGACCCGCTCGGCGGCGAGACGCAGAAGAAGTCGCTGGGCGTGCTGCGCGAAGGCGGCGTGCTGATCAGCCTGGTGCAGCCGCCCGACCCGGCGCTCGCCGCGCGCCACAAGGTGCGTGCCGAGGTGATGATGTACAAGCCGCTCGCCGGCCGGCTCGAGCACCTCGCCGGCCTCGTCGCCGACGGCAAGCTGCGCGTGGTGACCGAGACGACCTTCCCGTTCGAGAAGGTGCCCGAGGCGCTCGCCCGGGTCGCGGCGGGCAAGGTCGTCGGCAAGGTGCTCGTCGACGTCGCCTGACCGTCACTTCGCCGCGGCACCGCAGCGTTGCGGCGCCGCGTCCGTGGCCGGCGGCTCGAGCTTAATCTTGACGTCGCGCCACGGCCCGCTCGCGTGGATGGCCTTGTCGAGCGCGAGCAGCGCCGTCGTCTTGCGCGTCGGCGTCAGCGTGGCGTCCAGCGTCTCGTCGATCGCGTTGACGGCGCCGCGGCCGGCGAGCGCGGTGTGGTCGGTCTCGAACGCGAAGCGACGGCTCGTGCCCGTGCCGTTCGCCACCGCGAGCGTCAACTCCGCGCACTGCACCGGCACGCGCTCCGACTTGTCGAACAGCGAGCGCAACCACTCGCCGCCGTCGAGGCTCAGCTTCGCGTCGAGCCGCTTCGACACGCTCGCCCCCGGTGCGAGCGACGCGTTCACCGTGCCCGCCGCGGACGACGCCAGCGCGCGCGGCGAATCGCCCTGCGCGCGCAGCTGCGCATGCGCGTCGACGCGGCCGATCAGGCTCTGGTTCTTCGCGAGCTTGGCCGACAGCCGCGCGATGTCGACGCCGCGCGCGCGCAGGTCGAGCGCGAGCTCGCTGGGCGCGCGCGCGGCGTCGAACTGCAGCGTGCCGGTGACGTGGCCGTCGGCGGCGGCGAGGTCGAACTCGCTCACGCGCAGCGCACCGGCGGCGAGGGTCGCATGCACGCGCAGGCTCTGCGCGAGGTCGTCGGGGCTGCCGACGATGCGGGCGTTCTTCAGGTCGACGTCGGCGTCGAACTCGCGCAGGCGCGCCGTGGGCAGCGGCGTCGCGGGGATCGCGAACGGCGTCTTCCGCGCATCGGCCGCGGCGTCGGCCTTCGTGGTGTCCGCGGTGTCCGCGGGCTTGCCGGCGAGCGCGCGCAGGTCGTCGATGTCGAGGACGGCGTCGTGCAAGACCGCGTCGAGGATGCGCCGCTGGCCGGCGTCCTTCAGCGAGCCGACGAAGTGCACGTCGCCGGCGACCGCCGTGCGGTGGCCGAGCGACGCGTGCAGCGCGCTCGCCGTCCACGTGGTGTCGGCCTTCTTCACGTGGCCGCGCACGACGAGCGGCCGCACGCGCGCGAAGGCCGCGGGCAGGGGCCACAGCGGGCCGTCGCCGTGGGTCGTGAGCGTCGCGTCGAGGTCGACGTCGCCGAGCGCGTGCGCGTCGTTGCTGACCCCCTCGGCGGCGACCCGCAGGCCGCCGAGGTTCGCGGTGCCGCGCAGCGAGAACAGGTGCGAAGTAGCGCCGAGCGTCAGCACGTCGCTGACGGCGGTGTCGACGTCGAACGCGTGGCCCTGGTACGTCGCATCGAAGGTGAGGTGCTTCGTCAGCGGCAGGTCGGGGTGCCCGCTGACCGCCGCCGGCGCCGGCAGCGGCTCGATGCGCGCGTCGCCGACGAGCCCGATGCCCGCGTGCACGGTGTGCAGCGTGCTGCGTTGCGCGTCGACGGCCAGCACGCGCACGCGCGGCGGGCCGGTGTCGTCCGGATGGCCCAGCCGCCAGTTGCGGATGCCGTTGGCCTGGCGCTCCATGTCGACCTGCGCGTCGCGCAGCACGATCATCTCGAGCACCGTCATGTCGGAGCCGAGCGTGCGCCACGAGATCGTCGCCGCCGCATAGCCGGCATGGATGAACGGCGCGGGGCTCGCGGCCCACGGCGCGTTCTGGATGGTGAGGTTGCGCATCTCGATCGTCGGGTCGAGCGAGCCGTGGAAGCGCACCTTCAGGTCGTCGCAGTCGAACCGGCGGCCGGAGTGCGACATCACGTAGTGCCGGATCGGCGGGATGAACCAGTTCCAGTCGAACGCCCAGGCGAACGCCGCGAGCGCCACCAGCACGCCGAGCGCGATGCGCCACGCGCGCCGGCGCGGGCGGGCAGGCGGCGGCGATGGCTCGGTGGAAGTCATCCGGCCGAAGAGCACATGGCGTGCCATGCGGCCGGGTTGGGCGTGCGATGGCATGCGGCGGTGCAGCATCCGCGCGAGTGTTGTGCCGGTGCGCGCGCGGCGTTGACGGTTTCATTTACGTCAACACCATCTTCTCCAAATGCCGATGGCGCGCGATGGACGTCTTGACCAGAATGCATTGCAATCGGAGCCGGACTGCGCGCTTCGTCGAGAGGGCAACTCGCATGAAAAGAATCGGCATGGTGGGCATCGGCCTGATGGGCCACGGCATCGCCACCAACATCGCGCGGCACGGCTATCCGCTGGCCGTGCTGGAGCACGTGGGCAACCAGCCGCTCGACACCTTGCGCCTGGCCGGCGTCCGCACGCAGGCGAGCGCCGCGGCGCTGGCGGCGCAGTCGGACGTCGTGATCGTCTGCGTTACCGGCACGCCGCAGGTCGAGGCCGTGCTGCTCGGCGCGGACGGCGTGCTGGCCGGCCTGCAGCCGGGCGCGGTGGTGATCGACTGCTCGACCGCCGTGCCGACCTCGACCGAGAAGATCGCCGCCGCCGTGCACGCCGCCGGCGGCCGCTTCATCGACGCGGCCATGACGCGCACGCCCAAGGAAGCCGCCGAGGGCCGGCTGAACCTGCTGGTCGGCGGCGACCGGGCAGTGCTCGAGGAGTGCCGGCCGCTGCTCGCCTGCTTCGCCGAGAACATCACGCATGCCGGGCCGGTCGGTGCCGGCCACCGGATGAAGCTGCTGCACAACTACGTGTCGCTCGGCTTCACGCGCTCGAGCGCGACGCCGCCGCCGCCGCCCTTCGCGAGCACGTCGACGAGCACCGCCGGGTCGATGTCCGCGCGCTGCGCGCACGCGGCGGCCTCGGACAGCAGCGCGACGAAGCCGAGCGACACGTAGTTGTGCAGCAGCTTCATCCGGTGGCCGGCACCGACCGGCCCGGCATGCGTGATGTTCTCGGCGAAGCAGGCGAGCAGCGGCCGGCAC
>JASLEM010000455.1 GCA_030151165.1 Burkholderiaceae bacterium | reverse complement strand
CGACATGCAGGTCAAGGAAAAGCTGGTCACGTACTACCCGTCGAACAAGCAGTACGTCGGCATCTACCTGTCCGACCTGCCGGGCAAGTCGGGCTTCTCGTCGCGCTTCTCGCTCGACCTGATGCGCCTGCGCCTCGCGTCGGGCAACCTGACGACCGCCGCCGACTTCATGGAAATGGGCCAGCTGCTGCTGCAGGCCGGCCTGCCCGCCGAAGCCAAGACCGTCGTCGACAAGGGCTACGCCGCCGGCGTCCTGGGCACCGGCCCGGAAGCCGCGCGCCAGCAGCGCCTGCGCGACCTGACGAACAAGACGCTCGCCGACTCGAAGGCCTCGATCGCCAAGCGCGCGGCCGACGCCGCGACGGCCAAGGACGGCAACGACCTGGTCGCGATCGGCACCGAGTACGCGTCGATGGGCGAGTTCGACAAGGGCATTGACCTGATCCAGCAAGGCATCGCCAAGGACAACCTGAAGCACCCCCAAGACGCCAAGCTGCGCCTGGGCGTCGCGATGCTGCAGTCGGGCCCGAAGAACCACGCGAAGGCCGTGCAGACGCTGCGCGGCGTGCAGGGCACGGACGGCGCGCCGGACGTCGCCCGCCTGTACATCGCCGTCGGCGCGGGCGCCTGAGGCCGCCACGCCAGCGCAGGGGCCCGTCTCGTGCCCCTGCCCTCTTTCGTCGACGAGCTCGGTGACGGCGTCTTCGCCGTCGATACGGGCTTCCACCGCGACCGCTACGACGCCGCCTACCTGGTGGTCGACGGCGGTCGCGGCGCTTTCATCGACACCGGCACCGCCCACGCCGTGCCGCGCCTGCTCGCCGCGCTGGCCGCGACCGGCCTCGCGCCGTCGGCGGTCGATTTCGTCATCCCGACGCACGTCCATCTCGACCACGCGGGCGGCGTCGGCCAGCTGATGCCGGCGCTGCCGCACGCGCAGCTGGTCGTCCACCCGCGCGGCGCGCGCCACATGATCGACCCGCGCGACCTGTGGCAAGGCGCGCTGGCGGTCTACGGGCCGGCGCAGATGGATCGCGCGTACGGCCGCCTCGAGCCCGTGCCGGCCGAACGCGTGCGCGCCACCGCCGACGGCGAGACGATCTCGCTCGCCGGCCGCCCGCTGCAGTTCGCCCACACGCCCGGCCACGCGCTGCACCACCACTGCGTGTGGGACGCGCGCAGCGGCGGCTGGTTCACCGGCGACAACTTCGGCATGGCGCTGCCCGAGTTCCACGCCGCCGACGGCCGCGCCTTCATCTTCCCGACGACGACGCCGGTGCAGTTCGACCCCGTCGCGATGCACGCGTCGATCGACCGCCTGCTCGCCACCGCGCCGCGCCGGATGTTTCTGACGCACTACGGCGCGATCGCGGACGTCGCCGACTGCGGTGCGCGACTGAAGACGTCGATCGACGACACCGTGCGCGTGGCGCTCGCCCACCGCGACCACCCCGATCGCCTCGGCGCGATCACGGCGGCGCTCGTCGAGCTCTACGTGCGCGACGCGCGCGCGCTGGGCGTGACGCGCGCGCCCGCGGACATCGCCGCGCTGCTGCACGACGATGCGGCGCTCAACGCCGCCGGGCTCGTCGTCTGGCTGGACCGACGGCCCCACGCTCGCTAGCGCTCGCTGCCCCCGAGGGGGTGAGTGTGGACGGCGGTCCGTCCGGTGGACGGACTGTCGCCTCACGAACGGGCTGGCGCTTGCGACAGCCCTGGGCGAGCGGCCCGGCAAAGCCGGCTCCGCCGCTCCCTCGCATCCCGATTGAAAGGAACGAGCGGCCGCGCCGGGGAACGCGCACCGGGAGCCGATGGTGCGGATCGCAGCCGTATAGTGCAGGGCCGGTCGGACTGACCGTCGGCGATTTCCACCTGCCTCCCGAGAAGATTCCATGAGCACCACCATTTCCTTCGGCCTCGGCGGCCGCGTCGTCGTCATCACGGGCGCCTCCAACGGCATCGGCGCGGCCAGCGCTCGGCGCCTCGCGGCCGACGGCGCCCGCGTCGCGCTGTGGGACGTCGCGGAAGGCCCGGGCGTCGCCCTCGCCACCGAGCTGCGCGCGGCCGGCCAGGACGCCTGCTTCATCCGCTGCAACGTCGCGGTCAAGGCCGAGGTCGACGCCGCCGTCGCGCAGACGATCAGCGAGTTCGGCCAGGTCGACGGCCTCGTCAACAACGCCGGCATCTTCCGCGCCGCGGAGTTCCTCGACATCACCGAGGAAGACTGGGACGCCGTCATCGACGTCAACCTCAAGGGCGCATTCCTCGTCGGCCAGGCCGTCGCGCGGCACATGGCCAGGCGCAAGATCGGCGCGATCGTCAACATGTCCTCGGTCAACGGGCTGATGGCGATCCCGACCATCGCCAGCTACAACGCCAGCAAGGGCGCGATCAACCAGCTCACGCGCGCGATGTCGCTCGCGCTGATCGGCCACGGCGTGCGCGTCAACGCGGTCGCGCCGGGCACGATCGCCACCGACCTCGCGCGCAACTCGGTGCTCACCAGCGACGCCGCGCGCCAGCGCATCCTCGGCCGCACGCCGATGAAGCGCCTGGGCGAACCCGAGGAAGTCGCCGACGTCATCGCGTACCTGCTGAGCGACGCGTCGAGCTACGTGACGGGCGAGATCGTCTACGTCGACGGCGGCCGCCTCGCGCTGAACTACACCGTCCAGGCCTGATGCCGCCCGGCTAACTTCGTATTCGATCGGAACGCGCATGTACCAACCGTCGCACTTCGCCGAACAGGATCCGGGCGCGCTGCTCGCGCTGATGCAGGCCGCCCCGCTCGCGACGCTGATCCGCGGCGGCGAATCGCTCGCGGCGGACGTGCTGCCGCTCGAGGTCGACCGCGTCGACGGCGCTTGGCGCCTGACCGGCCACGTCGCGCGCGCGAACCCGCTGTGGCGCGAGGCGGACGGCCAGCCGGTGCTCGCGCTGTTCCAGGGGCCGCAGGCCTACGTGTCGCCGAGCTGGTATCCGAGCAAGGCGCAGCACGGCAAGGCGGTGCCGACGTGGAACTACACGATGGTGCAGGCGCACGGCACGCTGCGCGCGATCGAGGATCCGCAGTGGCTGCGCGCGTTCGTCACGCGGCTGACGGAGCGCCACGAGGGCCGTCGCGCGATGCCGTGGCACGTGAGCGATGCGCCGGTCGATTACGTCGACGCGATGCTGCGCGCGATCGTCGGCATCGAGATCGAGGTCACGCGCCTCGAGGGCAAGTTCAAGCTGAGCCAGAACCGCTCGGCGGAGGATCGCACCGGCGTCGTGCTGGGACTGGAGTCGGACACCTCGCTCGGGCTGCAGCCCGAGGCCGATGCGCTCGCGCAGGAGATGCTCGCCGTCGAACAGCGCAAGCGGGACGCGGCAGCGACGTAGCCGCCGCAGGGCCCGCGCGCGTCACGCGCGCGCGACCCTTGCCACGGCGTCAGCGGATCGCCGACGCCGCCTTCGCGAGCTCGGTGATGCGCGCCCAGTCGCCGCTCTTCATTGCGTCGGCCGGCGTCAGCCACGAGCCGCCGACCACCTTGACGTTGGGCAGCGCGAGGAATTGCGAGGCCGTCTCGGCCGTGACGCCGCCGGTCGGGCAGAAGGCGATGTCGGCGAACGGGCCGGAGAACGCCTTCAGCAGCGGGATGCCGCCGACGGCGGTGGCCGGGAACAGCTTCAGGAACGTGAAGCCGTCGTCGGCGGCCATCATGATCTCGCTGCCGGTCGACACCCCCGGCAGCAGCGCGACGCCCAGCTCGCGGCAGGCCGCGCCGACGGCGGGGGTGTAGCCCGGGCTGACGATGAAGCGCGCGCCGGCATCGGCCGCGGCCTTCGCGTCGGCGCGGCTGCGCACCGTGCCCGCGCCGACGATGGCCTCCGGCACCTCGCGCGCGATCGCCTCGATCGCCGGCAGGCCCGCGGCGGTGCGCAGCGTCACTTCCAGCACGCGCACGCCGCCGGCGACGAGCGCGCGCGCCATCGGCACGGCGTCCTCGAGGCGGTCGATGACGATGACGGGGATCACGGGGCCGAAGGTGGCGAGGTCGAGCGGGTTCATGGTGTCTCTCTGCTTGTCTTGTTGAAGATCGGCCGATGCCGGAATCGAAGTGGCGGCCCGGTCAGAGCCAGGTGCACGCGCCCTCTTCGGCCGTCGTCACGTTGCGGCGCATGCCCGCGAACAGCGAGCGGCCGAAGCCGGCGCCGTGCGCGTCGGCCAGCGCCTGCGAACGTTCGGCCGGCGCGCGGGTGGCCCATTCGTCCTCGGAGACCAGCACCTGCAAGGTGCCGGCGACGGCGTCGACGCGGATCATGTCGCCGTCGCGCACCTTGGACAGCGGGCCGCCGCCGAGCGCCTCGGGGCTGACGTGGATCGCCGCCGGCACCTTGCCCGACGCGCCGCTCATGCGCCCGTCGGTCACCAGCGCCACCTTGAAGCCGCGGCCCTGCAGCACCGCCAGCGGCGGCGTCAGCTTGTGCAGCTCCGGCATGCCGTTGGCACGCGGGCCCTGCCAGCGGACGACGGCGACGAAATCCTGTTCCAGCGTGCCGGCCTGGAAGGCGTGCAGCAGGTCTTCCTGCGTGTCGAAGATGCGCGCGGGCGCCTCGACGACGTGGCGGTCTTCCGGCACCGCCGAGACCTTGATCACCGCGCGGCCGAGGTTGCCCTCGAGCAGCTTCAGGCCGCCCGTGGCGCTGAACGGCGCGGCCGCCGTGCGCACGACGCCGGTGTCGCCCGAGGCCTCGGGCAGCGGCGTCCACTGCACCTTGCCGCCATGCAGCGCGGGCACGTCGCCGTAGGCGAGCGCGCCGCGCTCGGCGACGGTGCCGACGTCGGCATGCGCCAGCCCGGCATGGAACAGCTCGCGCAGCACGAAGCCCGGGCCGCCCGCGGCCTGGAACTGGTTCACGTCGGCACTGCCGTTCGGGTAGACGCGCGCCAGCAGCGGGATCACGGACGAGAGCTCGGCGAAGTCCGACCAGTCGATCAGGATGCCCGCGGCGCGCGCGACGGCGACCCAGTGGATCAGGTGGTTGGTGGAGCCGCCGGTGGCCAGCAGCGCGACCATCGCGTTGACGATGCAGCGCTCGTCGACCATCACGCCGATCGGGACGTCGCGTCGGCCGCGCGTCATCGACAGCACCGTGGACACCGCCTCGCGCGTGAGCGCCGTGCGCAGGCCGTCGTGCGGGTGCACGAACGCGGCGCCGGGCACGTGCAGGCCCATCGCCTCGAGCAGCATCTGGTTGGAATTGGCCGTGCCGTAGAACGTGCAGGTGCCGGGGCCGTGATAGGCCTGGCTTTCGGCGGCGAGCAGCTCGGGCCGGCCGACCAGGCCTTGCGCGGCCTGCTCGCGCACCTTGGACTTGGCGTTGTTCGACAGCCCCGTCGACATCGGCCCCGCCGGCACGAACACGCACGGCAGGTGGCCGAACTGCAGCGCACCGATCAGCAGGCCGGGGACGATCTTGTCGCAGATGCCCAGCAGCAGCACCGCGTCGAAGACGTCGTGCGACAGCGCGATCGCCGTCGACATCGCGATGGTGTCGCGCGAGAACAGCGACAGCTCCATGCCCGGCGCGCCCTGCGTCACGCCGTCGCACATCGCCGGCACGCCGCCGGCGACCTGCACCGTCGCGCCGAGCGCGTGCGCCTCCTTGCGGATCTGCTCGGGGTAGCCCTCGTACGGCTGGTGCGCCGACAGCATGTCGTTGTACGCCGTGACGATGCCGATGTGCGGCGCGCGCTCGGCGACGACGCGCAGCTTGTCGTTGGCCGGCATCGCCGCGAAGGCGTGCGCGACGTTCGCGCAGCCGAGCCGCTCGGGCCCGCGGGCGCGCGTGCGCAGCGCGTCGACGTGGCCGAGGTAGTCGGCACGGGTGTCGGCGCTGCGTCGGCGGATGCGCTCCGTGACGGCGGCGACCGTCGGGTTCAAGGGCGACAACGGGGGCGAGGCGGTGTAACTCATGGTCGGATTATCTGGTAACTCCGTTACACCGTCAAACCAGCGACGTGGCCATCAGGGTTGTTCGGCCGCAGCAACCGTCGCGCCCGTCACGGGCACCGCGGCGACGACCGCCGCCTAGGGCGCGGAGATCCGCGCGGCGTCCTCGAGGCGCCGCTTCGCCGCGGCGAGGTCGTCGACGGTGTCGATGTCGAACAGCACGCCGGCGTCGTCCAGCTCGACGGCGGCGGTCGGGTAGCGCGCCAGCAGGCGGCGCGCGCCGTCGTCGCCCTTGAGCATCACCAGCTCCGAGAACAGCTCCGCCGCGAAGCCGACCGGGTGGCCGCGGCGGCCGTGGTGCTGGGCGAAGGCGATCGGCTGCTGGTCGAGCGCGTCCGCGACCGCGCGCAGGCTCGCGGGGCGCACGAGCGGCATGTCGGCGGGCAGCACGAGCCATCCGCCGGCGCTCGCGTTGATCGACACGCCCGCGGCGATCGAGTCGCCCATGCCCCAGGATTTCTGCGAGCGCGGATCGACCACGACGATGTCGTCCGCCGCGACGAGGCCGCACGCTTCGGGAAGCAGCGCTTCGGACACCACGAGCACGACCGGCAGCTCGGAGGCGAGGGCATTGCGCAGGGTCCGCACGAGCACGCTGTCCCCGCCCAGCTTCTCGCTGAGCTTGTGGCATGTCCCGAGGTATCGGCTCCCTGCGCCGGCGGCCAGCACGACGACGGCCGGTTCATTTTTCATGGGGCGCATCGCGGGGCCTCTTCGGGCAGTCCGCGCATTGAATGGTTATGTGCTTCAAATGTGCTTACCCGGGGCCATTTGTTCCAGTGGGACGTTTACCTAAGGCGTTCCCCTAAACTTCGCCCATGGACGACCCTAAGCACCTGCAGGACCTGCGCAAGAGCTACGAGCGCGACGAGCTCGAGGAAAGCGCCGCCGCCAGCGACCCGCTGCGCCAGTTCGAGACCTGGATGGACGCCGCGATGGCCGCGAAGGTTCCCGAGCCGAATGCGATGACGCTGGCGACGGTCGGCGACGGCGGCCGGCCCTCCACGCGCATCGTGCTCATCAAGGGTTTCGACGCGCGCGGCATCGTCTGGTACACGAACTACGACAGCCGCAAGGGCCGCGAATTGGAAACGCATCCATTCGCGGCGCTGCAGTTCCACTGGGTCGAGCTCGAACGCGTCGTGCGCATCGAGGGCACGGTGGAGCACGTGACGGATGCCGAGTCCGACGCCTACTACGCGTCGCGTCCGCTGGACTCGCGCCTGGGCGCGTGGGCGTCGCCGCAGAGTCAGGTCATCGAGTCGCGCGCGGTGCTGGTGGCGAACGCCGCGAAAGCCGCCGCGAAGTTCCTGCTGAACCCGCCGCGCCCGCCACACTGGGGCGGCTATCGGCTCAAGCCGGACACGTGGGAATTCTGGCAGGGCCGCAAGTCGCGGCTGCACGACCGGCTGCGCTATCGCCGCGACGGCGACGGCTGGCTGCGCGAGCGCCTCGCACCCTGAGCGCGGGCCGCGCGACGCGGTGCATGCGCGTCAGGCGTCCAGTCGATCCTTGAACACCTTGCGGAACTTCTCGACCTTCGGCCCCACCACCGCCGCGCAGTAGCCCTGCGTCGGGTTGTTGGCGAAGTAGTGCTGGTGGTAGCCCTCGGCAGCGGAATAGCTGTCGAGCGCCGCGACCTCCGTGACGACGCGTCCGCCGAGCTCCTCGTCCGCCTCGGCCCGCACCTGCTCGATCACCGGCCGCTGCGACTCGTCCGACCAGTAGATGCCCGAGCGGTACTGCGTGCCGATGTCGTTGCCCTGCCGATTGAGCGTCGTGGCGTCGTGGGTCGCGAAGAAGATCCGGAGCACGTCGGCCAGCGGCAGCCGCGCCGGGTCGAAGCGCACGCGCACGACCTCCGCGTGGCCGGTGTTGCCGGTGCAGACCTCCTCGTAGCTCGGCGCCGTCGTGTGGCCGTTGCTGTAGCCGGACTGGACGTCGATCACGCCGCGCAGCTGCTCGAACACGGCTTCGACGCACCAGAAGCACCCGCCCGCCAACGTGATGGTCTCGACCGCATCGCTCATTCGTCGGCTCCCGGGGGTTCGTGTGGGCTGGAAAGGAATGGGCCGCATGATGCCAAGGATCGCGCCGGCACGCGCTCCGCGAGAATGCGCCCATGTTTCCAGCTTGGTTGACCTCCGCGGGCGTCGTCGGCGTCAAGCCCGTGCTCGCCGCGCTCGTGCTGCCGCCGGTGCCGTTCATCGTCCTCGCGCTCGCGGGCGCGTGGCGCGCGCGGGCGCACCCGCGCAGCGGCCGCGCGCTGGCCGCGGTCGCGTGCGTCGGCCTGTGGCTCGGCGCGTGCGACGGCGCCTCGGACTGGGTCGAGCGCCACGCGCTGGACGAGCCGCCCGCGCTCGGGCCGGCCGAGCGCGCCGACCTCCAGGCGCGGGCGACGGCGGGCGAGAGCATGGCGATCGTCGTGCTGGGCGGCGGCGTCGACCGCGCGGCGCCCGAGTTCGGCCGCGAGACGCTCAACGTCGCGGCGCTCGCCCGCCTGCGCTACGGCGCCTGGCTCAGCCGCGAGACGGGCGTGCCGCTCGCGGCCTCCGGCGGACGCGGCTGGGCCGCGGCGGACGACCCGCTGCCGCCCGAGGCGCAGGTGATGGCCGACGCGGCGCGCGACGAGTTCGGGCGGCCGCTGCGCTGGGCCGAGACACGGTCGCGCGACACCCACGAGAACGCCGGCAACACCGTGCCGATGCTCGCGGCGGCAGGCGTGCGCGAGATCGTCGTCGTCACCCACGGCTGGCACATGCCGCGCGCGATGCGCGAGTTCCGCGCCGCGGCGGCGGCCCTGCCGGCCTCGTCGGCGTCGGGCGTCGCGGCACCGCGCATCGTCGCCGCGCCGATGGGGATCGCGTACTCGGGCGACCGCTCCGTGCTCGCCTGGATGCCGTCCGGCGACGGCGCCCAGCGCATGCGCGCGGTGCTGCGCGAGGTGCTCGCCTCGTTCGCCGACCCCTTGTTTCAGCGGCCCGTCGCATCGCCACCGTCCGCGCCGCCGCACGGCTGAGATACTGTCGCCCGTCCGGCGCCGCGTGCGCCGTCTCGTGAGGACGCCTCGATGCGACATGCCCGCCCCAAGACCTTCGCCGTCGCCACGGCCTTCCTCTGCTCGACGCTCGCCGCGCCGGGCGCGCGGGCGGCCGAAGGCATGTGGACGCTCGACAACCTGCCCTACGCGCAACTCGCGAAGACCTACGACTTCAAGCCCGATGCCGACTGGGTCGCGAAGGTGATGCACGCCTCGCTGCGCGACGAGGGCGGCTGCTCGGCGTCGTTCATCTCGCCGAACGGCCTGGTGATGACCAACGACCACTGCGTCGAGGACTGCGTCGGCCAGCTGTCGACGCCGAAGCACGACCTGCAGCGCGAAGGCTTCCTCGCGAAGACCGAGGCACAGGAGCGGCGCTGCCCGAACTTCGCGCTCGACCGGCTCGACAAGATCACCGACGTCACCGCGCTCGTCGTCCAGGCCGGCGCCGGCCTGAGCGGCGCCGCGTTCACCGCCGCGCAGCGCGCCGAGGTCGCGCGCCTCACGGCCGACTGCGTCGGCAAGGACGCCGCGACGCGCTGCGACGTCGTCGACCTCTACGGCGGCGCCGTCCACCACCTGTACCGCTACCACCGCTTCAGCGACGTGCGCCTGGTCTTCGCGCCGGAATACGACGTGGCCCAGTTCGGCGGCGACCCGGACAACTTCAACTTCCCGCGCTACGACATGGACATCGGCATCGTCCGCGCGTACGAAGGCGGGCAGCCCGTCCACGGCAACGAGTTCCTGCGCTTCAGCAAGGCCGGCGCCGAGCCGGGCGACCTGGCGATCACCAGCGGGCATCCGGGCGGAACGCAGCGCCAGCTGACGGTGGCGCAGCTCGAGCAGCTGCGCGACGACGAGTTCCCGTGGCGCGTGACGCACCTCGCCGAGCTGCGCGGGCTGCTGAACCGCTTCGCGGCCGAGTCGACCGAGAACGCGCGCGAGGCCAAGGAAGAGATCGACGGCGTCGAGAACTCGTTCAAGGCGCTCTACGCCGAGCTCGACGTGCTGCGCGACCCGGCCGTGTTCGCCGCCAAGCGCGCCGACGAGGCGGCCCTGCGCGCATACGCGCAACAGCACCCCGAGCTGCAGGCGGACACGGGCGCCTGGGACGAGATCGCCGCGGCGCAGAAGACCGCGCACGAGATCTCGATGCGCTACCGCTACACGGAAGGGCGCGCGGGCTTCAACACGACCTACTTCAACATCGCCCGCAACCTCGTGCGCGCCGCCGACGAGCGCGCGCTGCCGGACGCGCGGCGCCTGCCCGGCTTCACCGACGCGGCGCTGCCGGCGGTGCAGGACACCGTCATGTCGCCCGAGCCGATCGCGCCCGCGCTGGAGCAGGCCAAGCTCGCGTGGTCGCTGACCAAGCTGCGCGAGTGGCTCGGCGCCGACGACCCGCTCGTGCGCCAGGTGCTCGGCCGCGAATCGCCCGACGTGCTCGCCGCGCGCTGGATCAGGACGACGAAGCTCGGCAACCTCGCCTATCGCCAGAAGCTGTGGCAAGGCGGCAAGGCGGCGATCGAGGCGTCGGACGACCCGTTCATCCGCGCCGCGCGCGTCATGGAGCCGGAGTCGCGCGCGCTGCGCAAGCGCCGCGACGACGAGGTGCTGGCCGTCGAGCACAAGAACGCCGAGCGGATCGCCCAGGTGCGCTTCGCGCAGTCCGGCACCGCGACCTACCCGGACGCGACGTTCACGCTGCGCCTGTCGTTCGGCATCGTCGAAGGCTGGCAGCAGCACGGCGCGATGGTCGGGCCGTACACGACCGTCGGCGGCCTGTTCGACCGCGCGACCGGCTACGAGCCGTTCAAGCTGCCGGCCTCGTGGCTCGCCGCGAAGCCGCGCCTCGATCCGGCGCTGCGCATGAACTTCACGACCACCAACGACATCGTCGGCGGCAACTCGGGCAGCCCGGTGCTGGATCGCCATGGCGACATCGTCGGCCTCGCGTTCGACGGCAACATGGATTCGAACGGCGGCGCGTTCTGGTGGGACGAGTCGACCAACCGGACGGTGGCGGTGCGCGGCGACCTGATCCTCGAGGCGCTCGACAAGGTCTACCACGCGAGCGCGCTGCTCAAGGAGATCGGCCCGCCGCGGTGATGCCGGACGCGGGCTTCTGCAATGACGAAGCCCCATGCACGTGTGACCGCACATGGGGCTTCCGGGTGGCTTGAACGCCGCCCATTGGAGATCCGGAACGGAACGTCCGGGGCTCCGGTTGCGCATCGATTGCGCAGAGGGGAGTGCCTCGATGAGGCAGCTCCAAGATAGCCCCGAAGCGCGGAGCGCGCAAGAAAAACGGAGCGAAGGATGCGCCCGGCGCGATAGCCTCGCGCCTCTTGCCACGCTCGCCGAACGGGTCTAGGCGCCGGCCTTCCTCGTCGCCATCACGGCGGAGAACACGGCGTCCAGCCGCTGCTCGACGTCCTTCGTCAGCGCGCCGTCCAGCGTGATCGGACGACCCCATTCGCGGCTCGTCTCGCCGGGCCACTTCGAGGTCGCGTCGAGCCCCATCTTGCCGCCGAGGCCGCTGACGGGCGAGGCGAAGTCGAGGTAGTCGATCGGCGTGTGGTCGACCAGCGTCGTGTCGCGCACCGGATCCATCCGCGTCGTGATCGCCCAGATCACTTCGTTCCAGTCGCGGATGTCGATGTCCTCGTCGACCACCACGATGAACTTCGTGTACATGAACTGGCGCAGCACGCTCCACAGGCCGAACATCAGCCGCTTGGCGTGGCCGGCGTAGGCCTTCTTCATCGAGATCACGGCCATGCGGTAGCTGCAGGCCTCGGGCGGCAGGTAGAAGTCGACGATCTCGGGAAACTGCTTCTGCAGCAGCGGCACGAAGACCTCGTTCAGCGCGACGCCCAGCACGGCGGGCTCGTCGGGCGGCTTGCCGGTGTAGGTCGAGTGGTAGATCGGGTCGCGGCGGTGCGTGAGGCGGTCGAGGCGGAAGACCGGGAACCAGTCGCGCTCGTTGTAGTAGCCGGTGTGGTCGCCGAACGGCCCTTCCAGCGCATATAGATAGCCACCCTGCTCCTTCAACGGGATGCCCCGGTCGCTGAAGCCGGTGAAGCCGGGCTCGGCGGTCGGGATGTGGCCCTCGAGGATCATCTCGGCGCGCGCGGGCACCTGCAGCATCAGGCCGTCCTCGCCGGTCTTCGTCTCGACGAGCTCCGTGCGCCCGCCGCGCAGCAGGCCGGCGAACTGGTACTCGCTGAGCGAATCGGGCACCGGCGTGACGGCGCCGAGCGTGGTCGCCGGGTCGGCGCCGAGCGCGCAGACGAGCGGGAACGGCTTGCCGGGGTTGACGCGGGCGAATTCGCGGAAGTCGAGCGCGCCGCCGCGGTGGGTGAGCCAGCGCATGATGAGCTCGCGCTGGCCGATGACCTGCTGGCGGTAGATGCCCAGGTTCTGGCGCAGCCGCGGCTTCGGCACGTTGCGCGGGCCGCGCGTCACGACGAGGCCCCAGGTCAGCAGCGGGCCGATGTCGCCCGGCCAGCAGGTCTGGATCGGCCACTGCGCGAGGTCGATCTCCGCCGCTTCCTGCACGACCTCCTGGCACGGCCCGGAGCGCACGACGGCGGGCTTCATGTCCCACAGCGCCTTGCCCATCGTCCACAGCTTGCCGGCGTCCTTGACCGACTTCGGCGGCTCCGGCTCGCGCAGGTTGGCGAGCAGCTGGCCGATGCCGCGCAGCTCGGAGATGTCCACCGCGCCCATGCCGAGGGCCACGCGATGGGGCGTCCCGAACAGGTTGGCGAGCACCGGGATGTCATACCCGGTGGGGTGTTCGAACATCAACGCGGGGCCGCCCTGGCGGAGCACGCGGTCGGCCAGCGCGGTCATCTCCAGGTTAGGGGAGACCGGCGCTGTTACACGAGTCAACTCCCCAGAAGCCTCCAAACCTGCTGCGAAATCGCGCAAATCACGATATTTCATATCTTTTTGTTATGACTTTGCAAGTCCATATTGTTGACGGGTTATTTTGAGGCTCCCTACAATCCGCCCCAGACCGATCCCCAGGGTTATCCCGCCTCCACCGAAGAGGCCGGCCCTGATGCTGCCGCCGGCTGCTAGACGCAGATTCCCCGGCCATGAATCGCAGCGATCCATTATCGCCAGCGTCGCCCTCGAGCTTCGCGCCGACACCCTTTGTGCGTGTCGACCGCCGAGCCCGCGACCGCTGTGAAAGGAGAGAGATGCTTCAACCCCAAGCAGTCGTGCGCAAGGCACTGACGACCGGGCGAGAGTCAGTGACGGTGTTCCTGACCGACGTGGGCCACGGCCTGCTCGACGTGAGCCACAGCATGCTGGCCATGGTGGGCCTGGCCGTGGTGGCCGGCGCGCTGTTCATGGCCGGCCAGGACGACCTGCGCGACACCCTCGAGGCGCGCGCCTGGGGCTGGCTGGAAGCCCGCCACCTCGCGCGCAGCGGCGGCGAGGACCTGGCCGCCGTCGCCGAGGCCGATGCCCCGGCCGCCGGTCCGACCAGCACCGCCACCACGGCCGACCTGGCCGACCTGACGCGGGCGCAGGCCAACGTCGCCCGCTGGATCGTGCGCCGCTACCACGTGGCGCCGGAGCCGATCGCCCGCCTCGTGCAGGAATCGTGGACGGTGGGCCAGCGCGACGGCCTCGAGCCGACGCTGATCCTCGCGGTGATGGCCGTCGAATCCAGCTTCAACCCGTTCGCGCAGAGCCCGGTGGGCGCGCAGGGGCTGATGCAGGTGATGACCAAGATCCACAACGACAAGTACGAGGCCTACGGCGGCCACCTGGCGGCCTTCGACCCGGTGAGCAACCTGCGCGTCGGCGTGCTCGTGCTGAAGGAATGCATCGGCAAGGCCGGCGGCCTGCAGGGCGGCCTGCACTTCTACGTCGGCGCCGGCGCGACCGACGACGACGGCGGCTATGCCTCCAAGGTCATGGCCGAGCACGAGCTGCTCAAGCGCGTCGCCGCGGGCCAGAACGTGCCGCCGACCGCGCCGATGATCGCCGTGGTCGCGCCGACCCCGGTCGCCGCGCCGGCACCGGCCGTCGCCCCGGCCGCGACCGCCGCCAGCGACACCACCGCGCACGCCGACGCCCCGTCGGTGGTGCACGAGGCCGAAGCCGCCGACGCGGCGCCGGTCAAGCAGCGCGTCGCCCTGGCGCGTTGAGTTCGGGCCTGTCCGGCCGGATCGTCCGGTTTCCCGGGCGGCCGGCCCCGCCGATTCCTTCTTAATCCGGCAATCCGCGCATCTCGGCCAGCGCCGGCGAGCGAGCCACGTTAAACTGGCGGCTCGCGCGACTGGCGACAGGACGCGTCTCGAGAGTTCCGGCTCCGCCCGCCCCGGCGTCCCCTTCGGACGCGACCTTCGGCGACGGCCCCGTTCTCGCGGACGCGTTGCGAGGTGGGCCACCACCGGGACGCGCGAAGGACAGGCCGGGCAACGTTCCGCGTCCGTCTTTTCAGCCGTTCGCCTGGGCAGCGCGATGACGCGCACCGCTGCAGTTCCCGTCAGGATGCGCCCGTCGCATCCCGCCCGGAGCGTGGCGACGCCCGCCAACGCGACACCGTCGCCCCGCCTGACATTTCCAAGGAATCCTCATGTTCGACCGCCAACAATCGACGATCGCCAACGTTGACCCCGCTCTCTGGGCCGCCATCCAGGCCGAGAACGCGCGCCAGGAACACCACATCGAGCTGATCGCCTCCGAGAACTACTGCTCGCCGGCCGTGATGCAGGCGCAGGGCTCGCAGCTCACCAACAAGTACGCCGAAGGCTACCCGGGCAAGCGCTACTACGGCGGCTGCGAGAACGTCGACGTCGTCGAGCAGCTCGCGATCGACCGCGTGAAGCAGCTCTTCGGCGCCGAGAACGCCAACGTCCAGCCGAACTCGGGCTCGCAGGCCAACCAGGCCGTGTTCCTCGGCCTGCTGCAGCCCGGCGACACGATCATGGGCATGAGCCTCGCCGAGGGCGGCCACCTGACGCACGGCATGGCGCTCAACATGAGCGGCAAGTGGTTCAAGGTCGTCAGCTACGGCCTGGACAAGAACGAGGACATCGACTACGAGGCGATGGAGCGCACCGCGCGCGAGCACAAGCCGAAGCTGATCATCGCCGGCGCGTCGGCGTTCGCGCTGCGCATCGACTTCGAGCGCTTCGCCAGGATCGCCAAGGAGATCGGCGCCGTCTTCATGGTCGACATGGCCCACTACGCCGGCCTGATCGCCGCGGGCGTCTACCCGAACCCGG
>JASLEM010000536.1 GCA_030151165.1 Burkholderiaceae bacterium | reverse complement strand
CGGCAGCGTGCCGCGCGAGTTCGACGACGTCTACCGCGCGGTGGTCGCCGCCGGCGAGCAGAGCGGCGCGCTCGGCCGCGTGCTGGAGCGCCTGGCCGACGACCTCGAGGAGCGCCAGTCGCTCAAGGGCAAGCTGATCGGCGCGATGCTGTATCCGCTGATCGTCTCGGTCATCGCGGTGATCATCGTCACTTTCCTCGTCACCTACGTCGTGCCGCAGGTCGCATCCGTGTTCGCGAACGGCAAGCACGCGCTGCCGTTCCTGACGGTCATGATGCTCGCGATCAGCGCGTTCGTGCGGCAGTGGGGCCTGCTGGTGGCGGCCGTGCTGGTGGTGGCGTCGTTCACGTTCGGCGCGGCGCTGCGCCAGCCGAACTTCCGCCGCCGCTTCGATGCCGCGGTGCTCAACGTCCCGCTCGTCGGGCGGCTCACGCGCGGCTACAACGCGTCGCGCTTCGCGGGCACGCTCGCGATGCTGGCCGGTGCCGGGGTGCCGATCCTGAAGGCGCTGCAGGCGGCGGCGGAGACGCTGTCGAACCACGCGATGCGCGCCGACGCGATGGAGGCACTGGTGCAGGTGCGCGAAGGCGCCCCGCTGGCCTCCGCGCTCGCCGCGCACAAGCGCTTCCCGGGGCTGCTCGCGATGTTCGCGCGCCTGGGCGAGCAGACGGGCCAGCTGCCCGTGATGCTCGATCGCGCCGCCAAGCAGCTGAGCAGCGAGGTGCAGCGCCGCGCGTTCGCGCTCGCGACGCTGCTCGAGCCGCTGCTGATCGTGGCGATGGGCGGCGTCGTGATGATGATCGTGCTGTCGGTTCTGCTGCCGATCATCCAGCTCAACGACTTCGTCAAGTAACTCGGGCCGCGGCGCGACGCCGCCGCCCCACCCGAGAGCGCCCTGCGCGGCACGCCGAACCGCATCGCGGTCGGCGCCTTGCGCCCACTCGCGCACTCACGCAGGCCGCCGAACGTCCGCCGCGACGCGATCCGACTGGACGATATTTTATCTTCGACATGACCAGTTGAAGCCCAGATCAAGCGTATCGACACGCGATCGACAAACCCGTCCACAACACTTTCCGACCGTTACATCGAGGCCGAAGATTCGTCCGGAAGTCGGCTGCAACCCGCATGAATCCGTCGATTCATCCGATTCCATCGATATGGAAGAGATCGCTTCGAATACGACACCGAGGACGTAAGCACATACTATTTTTATATTTGACATCTCGACTGGTCTTGTAGTGGTTATCCAGCATGTCGGTTCGATGACAGCGGCATACGCTGCGCTTCGATTCGAAGGTTTTCCTGACGCCGCCTCCCGAATCCCTTTCCCGGCGGCCGCGGGCTTTCGCATCGACCTCCACGCCCTCCTCCCCTCGGGCGCCTTCATCGACCCGGAACGATCACGGAGAACAACGACATGCCCACGAACGATTCCGCGCGCGAGCGCAAGATGCAGATGCTGGCGGCACTCGCCGCCGCCGTCGCCGCCGGCGCGCCGCTGAGCGCGGCCGCCAATCCCCCGAACTGCCAGGCCTGGAGCTCGTCCGTCGCGTACACCGCGGGCGCGGTCGTCGTCGACCAGGGCAAGACCTACACCGCCAACTGGTGGACGCAAGGCAACGAGCCCGTCACCAACAACGGCGGCTCGGGCAGCGGCCAGCCGTGGACGCTCTCGAGCGGCTGCAGCGCGTCGCCGCCGTCGCCCACGCCGCCGCCGCCGAGCCCCACGCCGCCGTCGCCGCCGCCCGCGCCGACGCCTCCGTCGCCCGCGCCGGCCCCGGGCGCCGTCGCGTTCAGCCCGTACAAGGACATCACCGTCAGCATGAACTGGAACACCAACGTCATCTCGACGGCGGTGACGGGCACGCTGTCGCCGCTGCTGAGCGTCGAGCCGGCCAGGCTGCCGATGGTGACCTGGGCGTTCGCGACCGGCGAGTGCGGCAGCGAGAACTGGGGCGGCCTCTCGCCGTCCGCCGTCGCCGCGGCCAACGTGCAGGCCTTCGTCAGCGCGGGCAAGAAGTACATCATCTCGACCGGCGGCGCCGCGGGCTCGTTCACCTGCGGCTCCGACGCGGGCTTCGAGACCTTCGTCAATCGCTACGCCTCGAGCAGCCTCGCCGGCATCGACTTCGACATCGAGGCCGGCCAGAGCCAGGCGACGGTCGACGCGCTGGTCGCCCGCGTGAAGGCCTCGCAGCCGAAGCACCCGGGCCTGCGCTGGAGCTTCACGATCGCGACCGAGGGCGGCAACACGTCGCAGGCGCTCGGCAGCGCCGGCATCATGGTGATGAACTCGATCAAGGCGGCCGGCCTGTCGAACTACCTCGTCAACCTGATGACGATGGACTACGGCAGCGCGATCGCGTCCAACTGCACGCTGAACTCGAGCGGCAAGTGCGACATGGGCAAGTCGGCGACGCAGGCCGCGATCGACCTGCACACGTATTACGGCACCCCGTATTCGCAGATCGAGCTGACGCCGATGATCGGCGGCAACGACGCGACCGACGAGGTGTTCTCGATCGCGGACGTGACGACGCTCGTGAATTTCGTGTCGGCGAACAAGCTGTCGGGCATCCACTTCTGGTCGCTCGATCGCGACAAGGACTGCGCGCCGGGCTATGCCTCGGCCACCTGCAACAGCTACGGCACGGCGGGCACCTGGGGCTTCACGAACGCCTTCATCAGCAAGCTGGGCCTCTGACCGCCGCCTGGCGCGGGGCCTCGAGCCTCGCGTCGAACGGCCGGATCGCTTTCCCGCGCTCCGGCCGTTTTCGTTGCATCCCCCTTTTCAAGACAGGAGCAGGACCATGTCCGATCCCGCTGTGAACACCCCCCAACGACATCGCCGCCTCGAGCTGCTGGTCGCGCTCAGCGCGGCCGTCGCCGCCGGCACCGCGCTGGCGCCGAGCACCGCCGCGGCCGCGACGGTCGAATGCCAGGCGTGGGTCTCGACGATCGCCTACGTCGCGGGCGACACCGCGACGCGCGCGGGCGTCACCTACAAGGCCAACTGGTGGACGCAGGGCAACGACCCGGCCACCAACAACGGCGGCGCGGGCACCGGCCAGCCGTGGACGAAGGTCACGGGCTGCACCGGCACGCCCGTGCCCGCCCCGCCGCCGCCGACTCCCGCGCCACCGCCACCCACGCCGGCACCGCCGCCCCCGACCCCCACGCCGCCACCGCCGCCCGCCCCGACGCCGCCGTCACCGTCGCCCGCACCCGCGAGCGGCCACTGGCTGGTCGGCTACTGGCACGACTTCACCAACCCGTCCGGCAACACCTACCCGATCTCGCAGGTCACCAACGACTGGGACGTGATCATCGTCGCCTTCGCCGACAACGCCGGCAACGGCAACATCGGCTTCACCGTCGACCCGAACGCCGGCACCGACGCGCAGTTCATCGCGGACGTCGCCGCCAAGCGCAAGGCCGGCAAGAAGGTCGTGCTGTCGGTGGGCGGCCAGAACGGCTCGATCTCGCTGGACAACGCGACGATGGTGACGAACTTCGTCAACAGCGCCTACGCGCTGATGCAGAAGTACGGCTTCGACGGCATCGACCTCGACCTCGAGACCGGCGTCTCGCAGAACACCGCGCTGCAGGCGAACCTCGTCACCGCGATGCAGCAGCTGAAGGCCAAGGTCGGCTCGTCGTTCTACCTGTCGATGGCACCGGAGCACCCGTACGTGCAGGGCGGCTACGTCGCCTACGGCTCGATCTGGGGCGCGTACCTGCCCATCATCGACGCGCTGCGCAACGACCTCACCGAGATCCACGTCCAGTACTACAACAACGGCAGCTTCACGTACGACAACGCGAGCAACCAGATGGTCGGCGAGGGCACGGTCGACGGCCTCGTCGCCGGCAGTCTGATGCTGATCGAGGGCTTCACCACGGCCTACGGCACCGGCTGGCACTTCAACGGGCTGCGGCCCGACCAGGTCGCCTTCGGCGTGCCGTCGGGCCCCAGCTCGGCCAACACCGGGTTCGTGACGCCGACGGTGATCTCGAGCACGCTCAACTGCCTGACGAAGCTGACCAACTGCGGCACGATCAAGCCCGCCAAGGCCTACCCGACCTTCCGCGGCGCGATGACATGGTCGATCAACTGGGACAAGCACGACGGCTACAACTTCTCGGTGCCGACGCGGGCGGCGTTGAACGCGTTGCCCTGACCTGCGGCGCGGGAAGCGCACTCGAAGACGAGGGCCCGGCGCACGCGCGTCGGGCCTTTTTTTTGGACCGCCGACCTTCAGCCGGCCTGGCGCGCCTTGCGCCACCGCGCCCGCAGCCGCCGCAGCGCCCAGACGACCGGCACCATCAGCACCAGCCACGGAATCGCGTATGCGACGAAGGTGATGGCGGCGCCGACGGCCGAGGCGAAGTCGTGGCCGAATGCCGACAGCGCGTCGCCGACCGGGGTCGCGCGTCGCTCGGTGGCGGGCGGCGCGATCTGCACGTCGAGCACCTGGGTGTCGACACGCAGGTGCAGGTGCGCGGACTCGCCGGTCACCGCCTCGAGCTGCGACTGCGTCTGCGCCAGTTCCTCGTTGATGCGGATCAGCGCGTCGATCGTGTTGCCCGGCCGGTCGCGCAGCGCGACCAGCGAATCGCGGTACTGGCGCAGCATCGCGAGCCGGCGTTCGCCGTCGGCGATCGGCGCGGCGAGATCCTCGCCGTCCATGCCCTCGTCCGCGATCCTGCCGCTGCCGTGGATCTTCTCCAGCAGCTTCGCGATGCCGGCCGGCGCAGCGCGCAAGGACAGCGACGCGCTGGGCCACGCCGATGCGCCCAGGTTCGCGTGCAGCACCACGCAGGCATCGGCGGTGTCGGCGGCGCACGCGGCCTGCAGGTCGGCGTACAGCGGCGCGATGCGGTCGTCGGGCAGCTCCACGCGCACGTGACGCGTGATCGCGAGCTGCGCCGACACCGCGGCGGACGCCGCCGCACCGCGAGGCGCCGCCGCCTGCTTGGTGGCCGTGACCACGCCGAGCGAGGTCATGTCGGCCGTCCGGGAGCACGCCGTCAAGGCGAGCGCCACGAAGGCCGCGGCGAGCACGGGGAGAGTCGATCGCGCGAAGGGCAACGGTGGCATGAGGGGGTGCTGTCGAGTCCGGGAACCGCGACGATAGCCCATCGCGGCGCCCAGGCATCGGCCCGTCAGAGCGTCAGATCCCCCACGAACAGCACCGGCCCGGTCGGCGCGCCGGTCGGCGAGCCGCCCAACGGTTCGAGCGACACGGCCAGGCCCTTGGTGTCGGCGGGCAGGGTCTTCTTCGACAGCGCGGTCAGCTTGTCGGCGGCGATCACGCCCAGCGAGCGCGGCGGGCCGTCCTTCTTCAGCGCCCAGAGCTCGAGCGACTGGTCGGACGTCAGCGCCACCTTCTGCAGCGGCTGGATCGACAGCTGCTGGCGATCGGCGCTGAGGCCGGCCACGAGCGTCTCGGTGCCCTTGGTCGCGTGCAGCACGACGATCATCGGCGCCTCGCTCGGCGCGATCCGAGCGGTGAGGCCCAGCAGCAGCGCGACCATCGAGGCCAGCGCGCTGAACGCCTGCCAGAAGCGCAGCTTGCGCGTCGACGGGCCACGCGCGCCGACACCGGCCGCGGCCGGCGCGGAACGTGCGCCATCGGCCCAGCCCAGCTTGGCCTCGATCGACGACCAGACCGCGGCCGACGGATCGACCGGCTCCGCGTTCAGCGCCATCGGCAGCAGCCGCGCCTCCCAGCCGGAGACCGCGCGACGCAGCGTCGGGTGGGCGGGCAGCAGGTTGTCGAAGCGGCGGCGCGCGCCGCCGGTGAGCGTGCCCAGCACGTATTCGGCCGCGAGGCGGTCGGGGAGTTCGCCGAGGAGGAGGTTCATGACGCGGCCTCCGTCGACCAGCCGCAGCGCTCGAGGCAGGCCTTCAGCGCGATGAGCCCGCGCCGCACCCACGTCTTGACCGAGCCGAGCGGCGCGCCCAGGTGGGCGGCGATCTCGCCGTGGCTGAGGCCCTGGTAGTAGGCGAGCGAGATCGACTGCTGCTGCGCACCCTGCAGCGTGCCGAGGCAGCCCTGCACGGCCGAAGCCTCGGACTGCGCCTCGAACGCCTTCGCGGGACCGGGGCCCGGGTCGGGCATGCGGTGGGTCGGGTCGTCGCCGTCGTCGTCCGCGCCGTGGCCCGGGAGATCGGCGATCGCGATCTCGGGGCGGGCGCCGCGCGAGCGCAGGTGGTCGATCGCGCGGTAGCGGGCGGTCGCGGCCATCCAGGCCATCGGCGAGCCGGCGCCGGCGCGGTACTGGCCGGCGGCCTTCCAGACGCGCACGTAGACGTCCTGCAGCAGGTCCTCGGCCAGCGCGCCGCGCCCCACGAGCTGCGCGATCACGCCCAGCAGCCGCGGCGACGTCGCCTCGTAGAGCTTGCGGAACGCCTGCCGGTCGCCCAGGGCGCAGCGCGACAGCCAGTCGGCCATGCGGGTCTCGGCGTCGTCCGGCGCCGTTGCGATCGGCGCGGTCATGCGGAAATCACTTTCACGAAGGAATCCTTGTTGTCGCTGCGTTTCGGGCAGGCAGCGCGCGAGAGTGTGCCGCGCGCCGGCGGGGTTCCGCAAGCGTGCTCGCACCGGTTTCAGGTCGGAAGATCGGCAGCCGTGGCCGCCGTTGCAAGGGATTACGCGGAGGACGGCGTTCTGGATTCGCCCGGCCCTGCGCGGATGCAGGCCGGCGCCCCGCGCCGTGACGAAAGCCACGCCCGGCCTCGCGTCGGCGCGGCACATCGCTTGCTGAGCGGCAAATGACGGGGGCAAGGCGCGTTGTTCGGGTGTTCGAGCCGCCCGGCGCCTTGCTTCAATGAAGTCGAGCGTGTTTCACGACCATCGTCGGAGGTTGCCTTGTCGACATCGAACGAACGCCCCACGGCCATCGAGCCCCGCCCCGCGCGCATCCCGATCGCGCGCATGCGCCCGGTGTACCACCTCGACGCCGTCAGCCAGCGCCTGGCCAAGCTGCAGCAGCAACAGGAGCACGACGGCCTGCGCAGCACCTACGAGCGGATGCTGGAGCTCGGCCCGGAGCGCTTCCAGGTCAAGCCCGCCGGCCTGCCGGCGATGGACCATCTCTACGACGAGCTGCCCAACTTCCACGACGCCCTCGACGACGTCAAGCGCCAGCTCGCACTGTGCCAGGACAGCCGCGACGCGCTCGAGATCATGCCGATCCTGCTGCTCGGACCGCCGGGCGTCGGCAAGACGCACTTCGCGCGCGAGGTCGCCGAGCTCCTGGGCACCGGCATGGGCTTCATCTCGATGAGCTCGCTCACCGCCGGCTGGGTGCTGAGCGGCGCGTCGAGCCAGTGGAAGGGCGCGCGGCCCGGCAAGGTGTTCGAGACGCTGGTCGACGGCCAGTACGCGAACCCGGTGATGGTGGTCGACAAGATCGACAAGGCCCGCGCCGAGCACGCCTACGATCCGCTCGGCTCGCTGTACGGCCTGATGGAGCACGACACCGCGGCCGCCTTCACCGACGAATTCGCCGAGGTGCCGATCGATGCGAGCCAGGTGATCTGGGTCGCAACCGCGAACGACGAGCGCGCGATCCCCGAGCCGATCCTGAACCGCATGAACGTCTACCAGGTGCAGGCGCCCGACCACGCCGCCGCGCGCACGATCGCGCGCCGCCTCTACGCCGAGATCCGCGCCGACCACGACTGGGGCCAGCGCTTCGACCCGTCACCGGGCGACGACGTCCTCGACCGCCTCGCTGACCTCGCGCCGCGCGAGGTGCGGCGCGCGCTGATGACCGGCTTCGGCAACGCGCGGCTGGCCGGCCACGACGAGATCAAGGCGGACGACCTGCCGGCGGCGAACGGGCGCCGCAACCGGATCGGCTTCACGCACTGACGCAGGCCGGCGCACCCGCGTCAGGGCGACGCCTTCTTCTTCGGCTCCCACAGCTCGACCTTGTTGCCTTCCAGATCGAGGATCCAGGCGAAGCGGCCGCTGGGGTCGGCGTCGTCGCGCTTCAGGATCTCGACGCCCTTGTCCTTCAGCCGCGCGGCGATCGCGTCCATGTCGTCGACCGCGTAATTGATCATGAAATCGCCGGCGGACGGCGCGAAGTACTTCGTCGTGGCGGGGAACGCGTTCCAGCCGACGGCGGACGGATGGCCCGGCGCGTCGTAGCGCAGCGCCGCGCCGCCCCAGGCTTCCAGCGGGAGGCCCAGCACGTCGCGGTACCACGCCGCGAGCGCCTTCGGATCCTTCGCCTTGAAGAAGACGCCGCCAACGCCGGTGATGTGCCCGGCCGGCGGGTCGGCCAGCGCCGGGGCGCACGGGCCCGCGGCCAGGAGGGTGCCGAGGCACAGCGCGACGATCGATCGATTGGCCATCAACGTGCTCCTTGAAGCTGGACGCCCAGCGGCCCGGATTGTAGGCACGACGCGGCGCGGCGGCGACTCAGTGCAGCGTCTGCGCGAAGGAGATGAAGTCGATCAACGCGTGCGCGAAGGCGTTGGCGACGAGGTCGCGCCGCCAGACGTAGAGCAGCGACAGCGCGATCGTCGCCATCGCGGCCATCGCCATCTGCAGCCAGTTGAACGAGAGCCCGTGCGCCAGCACGAACGCGACGCCGGACAACAGCACCGACGCGATCGGCCGGCGCGTCAGCCGCGTCAGCGCCGCGACCAGCACGCCGCGGTACAGCACTTCCTCGACGACGCCCGCGCCCACCGCCATGATCGCGGCGTAGCCGAGCGAGCCGTGGATCATCGCGGCGACGGCGGCCGGGTCGTCGGGCGGCGGGTCCAGGCCGGCGAGCGCCGTCCTCGCGGCGACCGCGAGCGCGAACGCCAGCACGCTGCCCGCCAGGCCCGCGAACCAGGTCATCGCGCCGGGGCGCCGCAGCCCGAGGGCGGCCGGCGTGCTCCGCTGCCAGCGCAGCGCGAGCAACAGCGCCACGCCCGCGTAGAGCCAGCGCGGCGCCTCGTTGAGAACGCGCACGCGCATCTCGTCGAGCACGGACGCCGCGGCCGGCGCGTGCGGCACGACGAACTTCGAGAACAGCGGATAGCACAGCACCCACGCGACCAGCGCCAGCGAGGCCGCGTGCGACGGGCCGGCGTCCGACTCCGGCTCGAGGCGCGACGACGAGAAAATCTTTTCGGACGACATGGCGCGAACGATAGCGTCGGCGCCGTCGATCCCGGCGAACATGCGCGACGGCGTCGTTCGATGCCGAACATCGGCGTCTGCGCTGTTCCGCATCGTCGCGAGACGGGCGTCGCGCGTCGTCAGCGCGGAAAGCGCAGCTCGAAGCGGATCGTCCCCGACGGCGTGCACGCCACGCGCGCCTCGCCGCGATGCAGGTCCATGATCGCCTTGACGATGGCCAGCCCGAGCCCGCTGGATTCGGCGGGCCGGCCACGCGCGGCGTCGGCGCGGTAGAAGCGGTCGAACAGGCGCTCGAGCTGTTCCGCGGGGATCGGGACGCCGTCGTTCTCCACCGCGATCGTCGAGAACGCCTCGTCCTGCGTTCCGAGCAGGCGGATCGTCGTGTCCGGCGTGCTGTAGCGCAAGGCGTTGACGACGAGGTTGTGGATCGCGCGCCGGCACAGCGCCGCGTTGACGAGCGCCGTGCCGTCGGCCTCGACGGCGAAGCGCAGGCCGGCTTCGTCCGCCGGGCCGTCGAAGTAGTCCGCGATCAGGTTCAGCTCGTCGGCCATCGCCATCGGCGTGCGCTCGATCTCGAGGGCCGCGTGGTCGGCCTGCGCGAGGAAGAGGATGTTGTCGACGATCAGCCGCAGCCGGTTGAGCTCCTCGAGGTTCGACTCGAGCACCTGCTGGTACTCGCCCGCGTCGCGCGTGCGGTTGAGCGCGACCTGCGTCTGCCCGATCAGCGCGCCGACCGGCGTGCGGATCTCGTGCGCGAGGTCGGCGGAGAACTGCGACAGCCGGCCGTAGCCCGTGTCGATGCGACCGAGCATCGCGTTGAAGACGGCGACCATCTCCTGCAGCTCGCGCGGCGCGTCGTGCTCCGGCAGCCGGATCGCGAGGTTGATCGGGTCGATCAGCGCCGCCTGCGCCGCGACGCGGTGCAGCGGCCGCAGACCGTGCCGCAGCACGAGGTACACGAGCAGCGTGGACGCGAGCATCGCGATGAGCGTGCTCGCCAGCGCCTTGTCGCGGCTGTCGCCGATCATGCGCATCTCGCTGCCGAAGGGATGCCCCGCGATCACCTCGACCAGCGCGCCGTCCGGCCCCGAACGCGCGAAGCCCGAGACCCAGCGCACGCGCGGGCCGTGCGCGGGCCACGCATCGCGCACGTCGGCCGCCGTCAGCGGGCGATCCGCGGGCACGGGCGCGAAGTTCGCGGGCACCGCGTGGCGATCGGGGTTGACCTCGACCAGCGGTGCCTCGTCCACGCGCCGCAGGACCAGCACGTCGCTCGAGGGGCCGAGCAGGTCCTCGAGCAGCATCGATCGCGCGTGCAGGTCGGTGACGGTGCGCGCGTCGGCGACGAGGCGACGGAAGTGCTCCGCGCGGCCGATCAGCTGCTCGTCGGCATGTGCCGTGATGCCGATCCGCGCGGCGATGAAGAAGAACATGCCCAGCATTCCGGTGACCGCGACCGCGACCGCGGCGCACAGCAGCGTCACGCGGACGGCGAGCGAGCTCGGGAGCCAGCGCGCGATCACTCGGCGCTCCCCGTCGCATCGGCAGGCGGGTCGCCGAACGCGTAGCCGATGCTGCGCACCGTGTGGATCAGCGGCGTTCCGAACGGCTTGTCGACCTTCGCGCGCAACCGCTTGACGGCGACGTCGACGACGTTGGTGTCGCTGTCGAAGTTCATGTTCCAGACCTCGGACGCGATCAGCGTGCGCGAGAGCGCCTCGCCCTGCCGCCTGACGAGCAGGTGCAGCAGCAGGAACTCCTTGTTCGTCAGCGCGATCTCCGTGCCTTCGCGCGTGACCTTGCGGCGCAGGACGTCGAGCTTGAGGTCGGCGACTTCGTAGACGTCGACCTCGCGCGCGACCCCGCGCCGCAGCAGCGTGCGGATGCGCAGCACGAGCTCGGTGAACGAGAACGGCTTGACGAGGTAGTCGTCGGCGCCGAGCTCGAGGCCGCGGATGCGGTCGCTCAGCTGGTCGCGCGCGGTGAGGAACAGCACGCGCACGTCGCCCTTCTCGCGCAGCGCCGGCATGATCTGCCAGCCGTCGATGCCGGGCAGCGTGACGTCGAGCACGACGAGGTCGTACGCATTGTTCATCGCCATCTGCAGGCCGTCGGTGCCGGTACGCGAGAGGTCGACCGCGTAGCCGCTCTCGCGCAGCCCCTTCTTCAGGTAGTCGCCCGTCTTCGGGTCGTCCTCGATGACCAGGATCTTCATGCGGCCGGATTGTGCGCCGCGCGCGCCGCGGCCGGGATGACGTTTTTGTCATCCAGTCGTCACCCCCGAAAAGCGCCGGAATTCCTACAGTTCCCTTCACCGACAACGCCAGCGAGCGGCCCCGCGCCGTCCATCCATGCAGACCTCCACCTCTTCCTACCTCGAGCGCGCCGCGTGGCTGCGCAAGCTGTATTTCATCCGTGCCGCCTTCTCGCTCGCCTGGGTCGCCCTGGCGTTCACGGTCGCGAAGCAGTCCGCCCCGCTCGCGACGGCGCTGCTGGTCGCCTATCCCGCATGGGACGCGCTCGCGAACCTGATGGACGTCCGCCAGACCGGCGGCGCCGCGGCCAATCCGACGCAGGTCGCCAACATCTGGATCAGCGCGATCGTCACGGCCGCCGTGACCCTGTCGCCCGCACTCGGCTGGCACATCGACCTCGCGATCTTCGGCTCGTGGGCCATCCTGTCGGGCCTGATGCAACTGGTGACGGCGATCCGCCGCCGCAAGACGAACCGCGGGCAGTGGGTCATGATGCTGAGCGGCGCGCAGTCCGCGCTCGCGGGCGGCTTCTTCGTCAGCCAGCAAGGCAGCGCGGCGCCCGTACTCCAGACGATCGCCGGCTACGCGATGGTCGGCGCCGCCTACTTCCTGGTCTCGGGCCTCGTGGTGCTGTTCAACAAGGGCGGCCAGCCCGACGCGGCGGGTGCCGACGCCTGATCGCGACGTCGACGCCCCGCGCCGAAACGCCCGGAAATCGCCCCATCGGCTCACGTGGCGAGCCAGGGGCGGGCCTATGATCGATCCATGCCTGCCTCCCTCGACGGACGACTCGTCGTCGCCATCTCGTCCCGTGCCCTGTTCGACTTCGAAGAGGAGAACCTCGTCTTCGAAGGCTCGGACGACCGCGCCTACATGAAGCTCCAGCTCGAGCGGCTCGACGTGCCCGCGCGCCCCGGCGTCGCGTTCTCGCTGGTGCGCAAGCTGCTGCAGTTCCGCGACCCGGCGCCGCGCGTGGAGGTGGTGATCCTCTCGCGCAACGACCCCGTCTCGGGCATGCGCGCGTTCCGCTCGGCCAAGCACTACGGGCTGCCGATCGAGCGCGGCACGTTCACCCGCGGCCGCAGCCCGTGGCGCTACCTGAAGCCGCTCGGCGCGCACCTGTTCCTCACGACGAACGCCGACGACGTGCGCTCCGCGCTGGAAGCCGGCGTGCCGGCGGCGACGGTCTATCCGCACTCGGCGCGCGCGTCGGACGCGCATCCGGACGAGGTTCGCATCGCGTTCGACGGCGACGCCGTGCTGTTCTCCGACGAAGCCGAGCGCGTGTTCCAGGCCGAGGGCCTCGACGCCTTCCAGCTCCACGAGACCGCGCAGGCCTCGACCCCGCTCGCGCCCGGCCCGTTCAAGCCGCTGCTCGCCGCGCTGCAGCGGCTGCAGCAGGCGCAGGTCGGCGGCATGACGGTGCGCACCGCGCTCGTCACCGCGCGCAGCGCGCCCGCGCACGAACGCGCGATCCGCACGCTGATGGAGTGGGAGATCGACATCGACGAGGCGATGTTCCTCGGCGGCCTGCCCAAGGGCGAGTTCCTGCGCGAGTTCGAGCCCGACTTCTTCTTCGACGACCAGACCCGCCACGTCGAAAGCGCCGCGAGCCACGTGCCGTCCGGGCATGTGGCGGCGGGGATCGCGAACGTGGTCGCGCCGGACTGAGGCGATCGCGCCCCACAGCGGCGCAAGCCGACGGGCTCAGGCCAAGGCGGCGGGCGGTATCGCCGAGGCCGGCGCATCGGCGGACGACGGCGCGGGCGTCGACGCCGTTGCCGCCGGATCGCCCAGCACCTCGCTCGGGATCGCCAGCTGCGGCACCGGCACCGTCAGCAGGCTGGCGCGCAGCGCGTCGGCGGTCAGCGGTTCGGGGCGGTGATAGAAGAAGCCCTGCGCCCAGTCGACGCCCAGCTCGCGCAGCATCGCGGCGACGGTCTCGGTCTCGACGCACTCGGCGACGACCGGCTTCTTCAGCAGGCGCGCCATCTCGGTCATCGAGCGCACCATGCCGCCGTGGACGAGGTCGGTGTCCATGTCGCGCACGAACATGCCGTCGATCTTGATCGTGTCGAACGGCAGCTGGCGCAGGTAGGTGAACGACGCGAAGCCGGAACCGAAGTCGTCGAGCGCGAAGCGGCAGCCGAGGCGGTGCAGCGTGTGCATGAACTCGCCGGCGCTCTGCAGGTTGACGATCGCCTCGGTCTCGGTGATCTCGAAGCACAGCAAGCGCCCGGGCACCTTGAACTCGGCGAGCGTGTCCTCGACGTACTGCGCGAGGCCCGGCTCGCGGATCGAGACGGCCGACAGGTTGACGGCCACCTGCTCGATGCGGTCGTGCCATTCCGGCATCGCCCCCAGCGTGCGCACGACCTCGCGCACCATCCAGCGGTCGATCTCGCCGATCAGGTGGAAGCGTTCGGCCGGCGCGATGAACTGCGTCGGCAGCACGAGGCGCTGCTTGCGCGGATCCCACAGGCGGATCAGCGTCTCGACGTGCAGGCCGTGCGCGTGGCCGTCGTCGGACTTCGCGAGCGGCTGCAGGCGCTGGAAGAAGGCCTGGAAATGATCGAGCTTCAGGGCGTCGACGAGCACCAGCGCCCAGTTCACCGACTCGCGGTGGCCTTCGGCGTCGAGCACCGACGCGTCGTGCACGCGGATCGCGCCGCGGCCGTCGCGCTTGGCGAGGTAGGCGGCCTCGTCGGCCGCGAGCATCAGCTGGTCGAACGACACGATGTCCGCCGCGACGCGCACGACAGCCACCGACGCGGCCATCTTGAAGCTGCGCTCTTCCCAGTGGAACTCGAACTCGGTGAGCTGGTCGAGGATGCGGCGCGCGAGCGCCGGGCCGGCCTCGGGCGACGATGTCTCGCTCACGACGCCGAACTTGTCGCCGCCCAGGCGCGCGAAGAAGTCGGTGCGCGCGAGCAGGCCGCCGACGACCTCGGCGAACTGGCGCAGCAGCTCGTCGCCGGCGATGCAGCCGCAGGTCTCGTTGACGAGGCGGAACTGGTCGATGTCGATCAGCAGGAAGACGGCGTCGCACTC
>JASLEM010000535.1 GCA_030151165.1 Burkholderiaceae bacterium | reverse complement strand
GGCAGCGCCGCGGCGACGGCGGTCGCGACCGGCGCGCTCGCGCCCGCGACGGGCGCCGGGGCCGACGCGGCCGCCGGCGGCGCGAGATCGGTCAGGTTGAAATGGCCCTGCTCCGTGACGACCAGCCGCGCGTAGGCGTTGACCAGCTTCACGCCGCCCACCACGACCACCGGCGCGCGGCCGGGCGCGAGCGTGACGTCGGTCGCGGCGGCGCTGAGCGACTGCCAGCTCAGCAGGTCGTCGGCGCCGGGCGCGGCACCGGCGACGTCGGCCGCGTGGCGCGCGCGGGTGTGCAGGTCGGTCAGCACCGCGTCGCCCTTGACGTGCAGCTGCAGGCCTTGTGCGGATACGGCCCCCTGTATGCCGCCGCGCCAGCCGAGATCGGCATGCAGCAGCTGCAGCGGCGACGCATCGGCGAGGTAGGGATCGGCCAGGTGCAGCGGCACGCGCTCGGCGCGCAGACGCCCCTGCCACGCCAGCGGCGCGAGGCCGAGGCGGCCGTCGAAGTCCAGCGTGCCGGCCGTCGCGGTCGTCGCGGCGGTCGTGCGGTCGGCGGTCGACAGGCGCGCGGCGACTTTGAGCGCAGAGGTCGCGCGCGGGCGCGCCGGCCAGCCGACGTCGACGATCGACGCCTGCATTCCGTCGACGTCGAGCGCCACGGGCCCGCCCGGCGGCGCGTCACGCCAGTGCACGCGCCCGCCCGTGACCGCGACGCGGCCGACGTGCGCTTGCCAGTCCGATGACGGCGAGGACGCGGCGGACGCCACCGGCGCCGCGGCCGACGCGCCGCCCGAGGCCGGTGCGGCCCAGCGCGACACGTTCGTGGCGCCCGCCGCATCGCGCTCGACCCACACCTCGGGTTGCGTCAACTCGAGGCTCGCGAGCTCGGCGTGGTGGCGCGGCAGGTCGACGACCAGGCCGTCGATCGCCACCCGCCGCCACGCCGCGGCCGGTGCGGCGCGGCCCGCTTCGCGCAGGCTCAGGTCGTCGACGGCGAGCCGCGCGACGGTGATCGTCGGCGCGACGTCCTGCAACGCGCCGTCCCAGCGCGCCTGCGCCCGCAGATCCAAGGCGCCGTCGGTGGCAGGCGACCAATACGGCACGATGTATGGCCGCAGCGGGCCGAGCGCGATGCCGTCGAGCGCGAGGTCGGCGTCGCTGCGCTGCGCGCCGAGACGGCCGTCGAGCGCGAAGCCGCCGGGGACGGGCACCGTCGCCGATGGCGTCGCCCGCGCGGTCACCGAATCCGACCCAGCCCCGGACGCGGGTGCCCGGGCCGCGACCGCGCGCGGCGCCGCCTTCTTCGCCGAACCGGCAACGCTGGCCGCACGGGGGGCGCTCGCAGGCGCCGCGGCCCCCTCGGCGACCCATCGACCTTGCAGATGCACGCGGACGGCATCGTCGGCCGCCGGCCTCGCAGCGGACGCCGCCACCGCGGGTGCGGGTGCGGACGCCGGTCCGCCCGACGCGCTCGTCGCGACCCCGACCGCCGACGCCGCCGGCCCGGGCGGCAGCGGCCAGCGCACGTTCGCGAGCCGCAACTGCAGGTCGTCGACGCGGTACGCCACCGCCGGCGCGACGCGCGCGTCACGCCAGGCGATCCGTGCGCCGTCCAGGTCGATCGCGTCGGCCGTCACGCGCCAGGGTGTCGCCGGCGCGGCCGGCACTGCGACCGCCGTGGCCGCGCTGGCCCCCGGCGACGGCACGGCCGCCGACGCCGGCGCGTCGCCCGCGAACGCGCGCGCGACGTTCAGCTGCCCGTGCGCGTCACGCGCGAGCGCGACGTCCAGGCCGTCCAGCGCCACGCGCTTCAACGCGAGTTGCTGCTCGAGCGGCCGCAGCTCGCCGACGCCGATCGCGAGGCGGCGCCAGCCGGCCAGCGGCGCGCCCGCGGCATCGACCAGCGCGAGATCGTCCACCGCCACGTCGCCGGCCAGCGACACGTGCGGCGCGCCCTTCGCCGGCGCATCGAAGCGCAGCGACGCGTCGATCTTCACGCGCCCTCGCACCGGATGCCAGCCGAGGCTCGCGGGCCAGTATGCGAGCCACGGCGCGAGCTCGATCTCGCCGGTGTGCAGCGCGACGTCGCCCGTGCGCTCGGTGCGGAACGGCGTCCCCTGCGCGTTGCTGTCGTAGCTCGTGCCATCGAGCACGAACTGCAGGCGCGGCGCGACCTCGACGTCGACGTCGCCCGGCAGGTTCGAGACGAAGGGCACGCCGAGGCGGATCGCCTCGAGCTTGTGCGCGCGGTGGACGAGCTGGTCGTCGAACGCGACGCTGCCGCCTTCGATGCGGATGTTGTAGATCGCGAAGCGCGCGGGCGGCGCGTCCGACGGCGGCGACGCGGGGCGTTGCGCGAGGCGGGCGAGGACGTCGTCGAAGTCGAACCGGCCCGGGCCGGTGCGGGCGACGCGCAGCACGGGCTGGTCGACCAGCACGTCGGTCAGCACCGGCGCGCGGTGCCAGATCGAGCGCCAGCCGACCGCCAGCTCCAGGTGCGCGACCGTCGCCGCGTCGGGCGCGCCCGCGCGCGGGCCGGCGAGGGCGACGTCATCGAGCCGCAGCCGCAGCGTCAGCGGGTTGAAGTGCGCATTGCCGATGCGCAGCGGGCGACCGAGCGCCTGCGTGGCCTGCGACTCGCCGACGCGTCGCACCGCGATCGGCACGGCGAGCCACGCGAGGATCGCGAGCGCCGCCAGCGCCAGGACGACGCGGCGCGGCCAGCGCCACGGCGAACGGGCGCGCGGCGTGGCGCGGGTCTCGGATGAATCGGCGGCGTCCATGCACTCCCCAGGGTCGAGGAAGCATCTTCCCAGGAATCCCGCGCCTCTTGCAATCGCGCGAGCCGTGTTGGACACATCGGCTCACGCGAAAGTCGGCGAAGACAAAGAAGGGCACCCCCCAGCGCCCCGAAACCGTCGTCAGCCCGCCGCGAACGGCAGGCCGATGTACTGCGTGCCCAGCGCGGTCAGGCTGCCCGCGCCGGCGTTGAACAGGCTCGTGAAGTGGATGTCGTTGCTCCAGCGGCCGGTGAACCAGGCGTAGCGCAGCACGTCCGGACGCGACTCGCAGGTGGCGACCATGTCCGCCATCTGCGCCTGCTGCTTGGCGAGCGTGTCGATCGCGGCGCTGCCGTCGCCGACGTGCCAGTTCGCGAACTCGGTGACCCAGAAGGGCTTGCCGTACTTCGCCAGGCGATCGAGCTGCGGGCCGAGGCCGTAGTCGTACCAGTGGAACGCGAGCACGTCGATCCGCGGGTCGCGCCCGCCGTTGGCCGCGCGGTACGCGAGGTAGAACGCGTCGAGCCAGGCGACCGGGTCGCTGAAGCCGGCCATCGTGCCCCAGGTCATCTGCGGGCCGACGATCTTCACGCCGGTCGCGGCGGCGACGGCCTCGACGCCGGGCCACGCCGCCGCGGCCTGCGCGGGCGTGAGGTTGGCCTGGTCGGTGAGGTTGGGCTCGTTGAACACGAGCAGGTACGTGATGTCGGGATGCGCCTTGAGCCAGGCCTCGACCGCGGCCGCGTCGTAGTTCGCGTTCCACAGCATCGGCACGTAGCCCATCGCATACGTGGCCAGGGTATGGGCCGGCGCGGACGCGTTGGGGGTCGACGCCCAGTTGTACCACCAGCTCGCGCCGGCCGAGATCGCCTGGAAGTCTGCCGCATTCGCGAGGTCGTAGGCGATGCCGCGCTTGGCGCTCTTCGTGGTCGCGGGTGGCGGCGGTGGCGGCGGTGGCGGTGGCGGTGGCGGCGATGATGTCGGCGGCGGCGGCGACACTGGCGCGCCCGGCGGTGCCGGAGGCGTCGGTGCCGGCACCGCCCGCGCC
>JASLEM010000528.1 GCA_030151165.1 Burkholderiaceae bacterium | reverse complement strand
GACCTTGGAAAACCTTTATCTCCAGCCTGCGTCGAATGCAGGTCGGTTCATTAGTCGTTGCTCTTCCGCGTCATTGCATTCGGCCGCCGGGCCACTTCGTGGTCACCGGCCTGTCGAGGCGCCGAGCGCGTTGCATCACCTGGTTTGCCGGGCCTCTTTCGAGTTCCGGCGCCACGCCGGCGCACCGGTCAGTCGAGTTTTCAGGAGCCCACAAAGGTAAACTCTGGAAAATCAAGAACTTATGGCGCTAACGTGGTTCGGGCAATTATAGAGGCGAAACGCAGGCCGGCCCAAACGGGCGGCAAGCGGGCCTCGGGCGAGAGGGATGCGGGGAAAGTGCAGGCCGGTCGGCCGGCTGCCGCGAAGCCGCGTCCGGCCGCCGTGAAGATGCTGAAGTCGGCCGCCCGGGCGACGCCGAAATCGGCGCGCGCCGGATCGCCGACGACGGCACCGCAGCCTGTCTCGAAGCTGTCGCCCGCACCCGCTCGCCCCGCCGTGCGCACGCCCGAGCCGCCCGTCGCGCCCGAGCCCGCGCCAGCCGTCCGCAGCGTGACGGTCGACGCCGAGTTCGACGGCCAGCGCCTCGACAACTTCCTGCTGCGCGAACTCAAGGGCGTGCCGAAGACGCACGTCTACCGGATCATCCGTTCCGGCGAGGTGCGCGTGAACAAGGGCCGCGCGTCGGCCGACACCAAGCTGGCCGGCGGCGACGTCGTGCGCGTGCCGCCCGTCCGCATGGCCGCGCCCAGCACCGCCGCCGAGGCCGCGCCGCCGCGCGAGTTCCCGATCCTGTACGAGGACGAGTTCCTGGTCGCGATCGACAAGCCGTCCGGCACGGCCGTGCACGGCGGCTCGGGTGTCAGCTTCGGCGTCATCGAGCAGTTGCGCCGCGCGCGGCCCGAGGCGAAGTTCCTCGAGCTCGTGCACCGGCTCGACCGCGAGACCTCCGGCATCCTGCTGCTCGCCAAGAAGCGCAGCGCGCTCGTGGCGCTGCAGGAGCAGTTCCGGGCGCGCGAGACCGGCAAGACCTACGCCGCGCTGGTCGTCGGCCGCTGGCCCGCGAAGCTGAAGGTGATCGACGTCGCGCTGCAGCGCACCGAGGACACCGGCGGCGACCGCCGCGTGCGCGCGGTCGCCAACGACGACGAGAACGGCCAGCGCTCGATCTCGATCGTGCGCATCGCGCAGCAGTTCGCGGCGACGACGCTGCTCGACGTCACGATCAAGACCGGCCGCACGCACCAGATCCGCGTGCACCTGTCGCACTCGGGGCACGTGATCGTCGGCGACGACAAGTACGGCGACTTCGCGCTCAACCGCCGCTACGCGCGCGGCGAGGCCGTGCCGGGCGTGCGCTTCGAGCGCATGTTCCTGCACGCGCGCCAGCTCGCCTTCGACCATCCCGCCAGCGGCGAGCGCATCGAGCTCGTCGCGCCGTTGCCCGCCGACTGCGCCGCGCTCGTCGCCGCACTCGCCCGCTCGACACAGGTTCCCGAGACCCCATGACCGATTCGCTCCGCCCGCGCCGCTTCGACCTCATCGCCTTCGACTGGGACGGCACGCTGTACGACTCCACCGCCGTGATCGTGCAGAGCATCCAGGCCGCGTGCCGCGACATCGGCGCGCCGGTGCCCGACGACGAGGCCGCCTCGTGGGTCATCGGCCTGAGCCTGCGCGCCGCGATGGAGCACGCGGTGCCGGGCCTGGCGCCCGAGCGCTACCCGCAGATGGTCGAGCGCTACCGCCACCACTACTTCGCGCGCCAGCACGCGCTGACGCTGTTCCCCGGCGCGCTCGAGATGCTGCACGCGCTCAAGCGGCGCCATCACTGGATCGCGGTGGCGACCGGCAAGAGCCGCGCGGGCCTCGACGAGGCGCTGGCGACGTCCGAGCTGAAGGGCCTGTTCGACGGCTCGCGCACCGCCGACGAGACGCGCTCCAAGCCCGACCCGCAGATGCTGCACGAGCTGATGCGACAGTTCGGCACCGAGCCGGAACGCACGCTGATGATCGGCGACACCACGCACGACCTGCAACTCGCCGCCAACGCCGGCACGCCGAGCATCGCCGTGAGCTACGGCGCGCATCCGACGTCGCAGTTCGCCACCCACTCGCCGCTGCTGGTGGCGCACTCCGTCGCCGAGCTCGCCGCCTGGCTCGAGCAACATGCCTGACGGCGTGCTGACCCCCGCGCCGGCGCCGCTGCAGCCGCAGAACGCGATCCCGCTGTGCGCCAGCGCCGCGCTGGCCGAAGCCGGCCAGGCCGTCGTGTTCGACGTGCTGCTGTGGCGCCAGCCGGCGCGCGCGTTCGCGCTGCGTTTCGACGGCCGCGCCGTCTGCTACCTCAACCGCTGCGCGCACGTCCCGACCGAGATGGACTGGCAGCCAGGCGAGTTCCTCGACGCCGACCGCCGCTTCATCCTGTGCTCGATGCACGGCGCGATCTACGAGCCGACCAGCGGCTACTGCGTCGGCGGCCCGTGCCGCGGCGAACGCCTGATGGCGATCGACGTCGTCGAGCAGGACGGCCAGGTGTATTGGTATCCTTCGCCGGACATCGGCCCCGTCGTGTTCGACTGAGGACTCCACCGAGCTTTCCCCGCGCGCCCGCGCTCCCGAATCGCCGATCCCGCCTGCGGCCCGCGCGGCCGTTCCATCCCACCGAGTGCCATGACCGAACCCACCGATTTCCCGCCTTCGCAACCGGCACCGACGCCCGAGCCGATGGCGCCGCCCACGCCCGCGGCCGCGCCCGGCAACGTCAACCTGAACGCCGACTTCTCGCGCCTCGAGCTCGTGCTGGCGCAGGTCTCCGGCGAGCTGATGCGCGACCGCCGCGCCGAGCGCCGCTGGCGCCGCGGCGTGCGGCTCGCGTGGTTCCTGCTGGCCGTCGCGGTCATCTGGGGGCTGGTCTCGCAGCGCGGCCACGTCACCACGCCGAGCGGCCCGCACACGGCGCTGATCGAGATCCGCGGCGAGATCGCCGCCGAAGGCGACGCCAGCGCCGAGAACATCGTCTCCGCGCTCCACAGCGCGTTCGACGAGAAGGACGCCAAGGCCGTCGTGCTGCGCATCAACTCGCCCGGCGGCAGCCCGGTGCAGGCCGGCATCGTCTACGACGAGCTCAAGCGCCTGAAGGCCTTGCATCCGGGCAAGAAGGTGTATGCCGTCTGCGAGGAAGTCTGCGCCTCGGGTGCGTACTACATGGCCGTCGGCGCGGACGAGATCTTCGTCGACAAGGCCAGCATCGTCGGCTCGATCGGCGTGCTGATGGACGGCTTCGGCTTCACCGGCACGATGGACAAGCTGGGCGTCGAACGCCGCCTCATCACGGCCGGCTCGAACAAGGGCATGCTCGATCCGTACTCGCCGCTGCTGCCCAAGCAGCGCGCCTACGCGCAGGCCATGATCGACGAGATCCACAAGCAGTTCATCGCGGTCGTGAAGGAAGGGCGCGGCGCTCGCCTGCACGAGACTTCCGACACGTTTTCCGGTCTTTTCTGGAACGGCGAGGACGCCGTGAACCAAGGACTGGCGGATCATTTCGGCAGTCTCGACTATGTCGCCCGCGATGTGGTTCACGCCGAGGACGTGATCGACTACACGCTGCAGGAGAACGTCGCGGAACGCCTCGCGAAGCGCTTCGGCGCGTCGATCGGCGCGGGCGCGGTCCACGCGTTGCAGGCGCCGGTGCTGCCGCATTGAGCGGCGCGCGGCGACGGCCGCGAGCGATGGGCGAGACACGGTCGGGCAAGCGGTGTAACGAGGGGCTTCAAGGCCTCAAGTTTGCCGCGTCCCCGTCGATTCCCGTGGGGCCGCTGCCCCGTGCAGCGCCCTGCCGCCTTTCACGCTCCGCCCGTCAACCGCTTCCCATGCACGCTCGCGTTCTCCGTCGATTGCTGATCGTCCTCATGGCCGCCACCGTCGTGGCGCTGCTGTGGAACGAGTTCGGCATGGACACGTCGCTCGTCGTCGACGCGCGCTCGCCGTACCTGCTGGGCGCGGTGGACGATCGCTCCTCGGACGGCGGCAACAGCGCGGCCACGGTCACGCGCGACCGCGGCGCGCTCGAGCTGGCGTGCAACATCGCCGCGGGCGCGGCGTCGCCGTTCTGCGAGATGCGCATCGGCTTCCGGCCCGAACCCGGCGGCCTCGACCTGAGCCGCTACGACAGCGTCCGCCTGTGGGTCACCGCCAGCGGCCCCGAGGCGCAGCAGCGCGTGCGCATCGACGTGCGCAACTTCAACCCGGGCTACTCGAAGCTCGGCGACACCGCGTCGCAGAAGGTCAACCAGCTCGTCTACGAACCGTCGGCCTACGCGTCCGGCTACGACGTGCCGCTCGGCCGCTTCACCGTGGCCAGTGCGTGGATCGACGAGCATCCGATGACGCTCGACCTCGAGGCGCCGGACTTCCGCAACGCGACGATGATGTCGTTCTCGACCGGCCCGTCGGTGCAGCCCGGCCTGCACAAGATCCGCGTCGACCGCGTCGAGTTCGTCGGCAAGCTGATCCCGGCGTCGACCTTCCGCCTCGGCGTGATCGCCGCGTGGATGGTCTCGATCCTCGGCTACCTCGTGCTCGACAGCCTGCTCACGCGCAACCAGCTGCGCCTGAGCGTCGCGAGCCAGACCTCGCTGCAGCGCCTCAACGAGTCGCTGCGGCTCGAGACGCGCAGCCTCGCCGAGATCGCGCGCACCGACCCGCTCACCGGCGCGCTCAACCGCAAGGGCCTGGCCGACGAGCTGATGCGCCTGGTGCGCATGGGCGGCGACGCGATCTTCCCGCTGACGCTCGTGTTCATCGACATCGACCACTTCCGGCGCGTCAACGACGAGCACGGCCACGACGTCGGCGACCAGGTCATCCGCGGCCTCGCCGAGCTCGTGCGCTCCGCCGTCCAGCGCGACGACCTGTTCGCGCGCTGGGGCGGCGAGGAGTTCCTGCTCGTGTTCCGCAACACGCCCGGCACCGAGGGCGCGGCCATCGCGGAGCGCGTGCGCGAGCGCATCGCCAACGGCCACTGGCCCGACGGCCTGCGCGTGACGTGCAGCTTCGGCGTCGCGGAATGGCACCGCGGCGAAGACCTCAACGAAGGCGTGAAGCGCGCCGACGAGGCGATGTACCGAGCGAAGCAGAACGGCCGCGACCGCGTCGAGCTGGAACTGGAGCGCGAGCCGGCGCCCGTGGCCGAGTCGCTGCCCGCCTGATCGATCAGGCCGGACCGGCGCTCACAGCCAGCCCGACTTCTTGAACTGCCGATACAGGATCACGCACACCACCGTGATCACGCCGAGCGCGATCGGGTAGCCGTAGTGCCACTCGAGCTCGGGCATGAACTTGAAATTCATGCCCCAGATGCCGGCGAACGCGCTGATGACGGCGAAGATCCCGGCCCAGGCCGCGAGGCGCTTATTCACGACCGATTCCTCGATCGCGACCATCGCGAGGTTCACCTGGATCGCGGTGGTGATCGTGTCGCGCAGCGTGTCGAGCGACGCGTTGATGCGCAGCAGGTGGTCGAACACGTCGCGGAAGTATTCGCGGTTGTTGTCGCAGACCGCCGGCACGCGGCCGCTGAACAGCTTGTGCACGGCGTCGATCAGCGGCGTCACGGCATGGCGCGCGGCGCCGATGGTGCGCTTGAGCGCGTAGAGCCGCTCGATGTTCGTGCCCGAGGTGCCGGGCTCGAAGATCTTGTCCTCGATCGCCTCGAGCTCGGTCTCCAGCTTGTCGATGATCGGGAAGTAGCGGTCGACCACCGCGTCCATCAGCGCGTACAGCACGAAGGCCGGCCCGTGCTGCAGCAGGTGCGGCTCGCGCTCGGCGCGCTGGCGCACCTGCAGCAGGTTCTGCGCGCTGCGGTTGCGCACCGACAGCACGAAGTTCAGGCCGACGAACACGCTCAGCTCGCCGACCTCCAGCTCGCAGTCGTCGGTCAGCTCGAGCGTCTGCAGCACCGCGAACAGCGTGTCGCCGTACTCCTCGACCTTGGGCCGCTGGTGGCCGTGGCGCGCATCCTCGATCGCGAGTTCGTGCAGGCTGAACTCCTCCTGCATCTTCGTGAGCTCGTCGTCCGTCGCGTCCTTCAGGGCGACCCAGACGAAGCAGCCCGGGCGCACGACGTAGTCGCTGATCTCCTCGACGGAGATGTCGGCCAGCTTGCTGCCGTTCTCGTAGGCGACGCAGTTGATCAGCATGGGAAGGGGTCGGGTCGGGGCGGAAGCTGGCACTGTAACGGCGGTCGGCGAGAACTTTGCCGGAGGGTTCTTCCATTTTTCCGCGCGGGTGGGGCGCTGCGAGGAAGGCGCGCCGACGTGCGCGTCGATACTCGCGCAGTCCGACCACTCCGAAGACCGCCTTGCTCGACGACCATCCCGCTGAATTCCGCGAGCGCGTGCTGCGCCGCGTCGCCGAAAGAGACGACCTCGACGCCGTCGCGCGCGAGTTCGGGCTGTCCGCCGACCTGGTCTTCCGCTGGCTGAAGGATCACGCCGCCGACGGGCCGCCCCTGGCGTCGCGACGCCCGCCGTCGCCGCTGCCGTCGTCCGCCGGTGCCGCCGCGGTGCCGCACGCGCCGGCGCGGGAACGTCGGCGGGATTCGCCGGAACTGATCATCCTGCTCTTCGCGAGCGTCTTCATCCCGCTGGGGCTGCTGTTCCTGGTCGGGCATGTCCGCCCGAGCCGCCAGGCCGAGTCGGCCTGCCTCCCGGTCTGGATCATCCTCGGCCTGGCGGTGTTCGCCTGGCTGTGGCGCCGGGTGAGCCGGATCATCGAGGACGAAGGCGGCGGCCAGTCGCTACAGGAGCGTGTCGCCCTGGGGCTGTTCGTCCTGGTGCCCAGCATCCTGGCGACGGTGTTGATGGCGCTCGCCCTGCCGGCGATCCCCCACCGGCTGTTCGGCACGCCCGTCGAGTGGCGAACGCAGGTCTCCGGCAAGGTCGTCCGCTACGGGAAGAACACGTCCCATTGCCTGTCGACGCCGGTGTTCGACGCGCGGGTGGGAGCGTTCGACTGGTGCACCGATGTCGACACGTTCTCGCGGGCCCGGGTCGGCGAGACGATCGTCCTGCACGGCTCGACCTCCTGGTTCGGCTTTCTCCAGGATCGTTTCGAGCTGATTCCCGACGATCCGAAGTGAGCCGCGCGCCGAACCGACGCGAAATCGCGGCATTCGCGCGTCAGGGCAACGGCTGTCACGGCCCATGGGTCAAAATGCCGGCTGGACCAACAGGACCATTCATGAGCAGCAAGAAAGACAGCGCGGGCCTCGCGGCCATGACGCTGGGGGCATTGGGGGTCGTCTACGGCGACATCGGGACGAGCCCGTTGTACACCCTCCACGAG
>JASLEM010000519.1 GCA_030151165.1 Burkholderiaceae bacterium | reverse complement strand
GAGTCGCGGCTCATGGACCACGAGGCGGCCGAGGCCCTCGCGCATGCCCGCGGGCACAGCCGCTGACGGTGGCGGGTGACGAGTCCTGGGCGTGGCGGCGATCGCGGCGTCCTCACCGTCGCCGCGCGGCATGGCCCTGGTGGCGTACGGGGCTCGCGCGTTGCGCGTCGAGTGGATATCCTGGCCCCGCGTCCTGCCTGCATCTGCGCGGCGGATGCCCATCTTGACCCTCGTGTCCGCCGACCACCGCGCGCAACGCCGCGTCGAGTTCTTCATGGTGCCGCTCGACCGCGGGCAGATGCCGGTGTGGGTGTTCAAGCCCGCCGATGCGATGGACGCGGTGGCGGGGCTCGTGATGAACCTGAGCGACGGCGGCGTGCAGGTGCTGACCGCCGGCGAGCGCGCGTTGGACGAAGGCGGGCACGAGATCCAGCTGCTGCTCGACGAGGAAGCCGCCGTGCCGCGCTTTCGCGGGCGCGTCACGCGCGTGTGGGCGCGCGAGGCCGACGGCATGGGCTGGCTGAGCGGGTTGCGCTTCGACAAGACGCGCTCGCCGGCCGAGGATTTCCTGCGCGCCTACCAGGCCGCGGTGTCCGGTGCCGCCCAGCGGCGCTGGGTGCGATGCCTGCTGACGCCCGACCCGGCCTGAGCCGGGCCGCCGCGCTTCACATCGAGAGGTCGACCATCTCGATGAGCCCGTCCTCGAAAAGCTGCCCGATGGCGCGCGCCATCTCGGACGCGTCGGCCGGGGCGAGGTCGATCAGGCGACGCAGGTCGGTGTAGCCGTTGAAGCGCGCCAGCAGGCGCAGGGCCGGCGTGGCACCGGGATCGGGGGCGCGCAGCAGGGCGCGCTGGCCGCTGGACGTGCGCTGGTAGATGGCCGAATCGCTCATCAGTTCCGCGATGCTTCGCGGGTGCGGCGCATCCGGACGCGAGGCGCCCGTCGTCGACAAGGTGGAATTGAATTTCATCAAGTCGTCATGAGTCCGAAGTTGCCGATTCTGGCGCGATCGGGCTGTTTCCGGCGGCAAGCCCAACGCCGCTTCAGGGGCGTGACTTGACGTCGCGGCCGCGATGGGGGCCGGCGCAGCTCGTCCGTTTGTGACGCGGTCGTGACGCCGCGAAGACTCGCTGCGCGGAATGCACGTCCGGTAACTCAATTTCGCCGCGGGTCGATTTCGCCTTGAGGCGACGGCTGCTCGACCGATAAGCGCGGAGTCACGGTTCGTCGCTGCATCTCGCGTCGATGGACCTCCAGCCTCCAACCTCGGCGTCCTCGCGGCGCCATGCCGGATGCGGCGTCCCGGATCCGGACACGCGCCGGCCCTTCGCAAAGGGTTCGATCATGACCATCCGACAGCGCATCGTGCTGCTCATCGCCCTCGTCTTCGCCGCGCTCGCGGTGGTGGGCGGGTTCGCCGTGTTCCAGGCGCACGGCAGCGCCACGCGCGTGAAGTCCGTCACCGAGGGCGTGGTGCCCAGCGCGCTGCAATCGGCCGCGTTGCTCACCCAGCTCAAGGACGTGCAGATCGCCGCGCTCGACATGGTGGGGGCGCCGGACGCCGCCACGGTCGAACAGACGCGCACGGCGCTGAACGCCCGCAAGGCCGAACTGCAGGCCTCGCTGGCCGCGCAGCTGAAGACCGCGGACAGCCAGGCCCAGGCGGGCCTCGTCAAGGAAGCGCAGGAGAGCCTGGACAACTACTTCGCGGCGATCGACGACACCGCCAGGTTCATGATCGCCGGCAACAAGCCGCTGGCCGAGGCCAACATGGCGGCCACGGTGGAGCAGTACCTGCGCGAACAGGGCGAGATCCTGCGCACGCTGCAGGTGGAGAAGAACCGCAGCAAGGACGAGGCGATCGCCGCGCTGAACGGCGACATGGGCCGCACGCAGGCGACGCTGTCGGTGGTGAGCATCGCCGCGGTGCTGGGCCTGTGCGGCATCGGCCTCATGCTGTATCGCCAGATCGTGCGGCCCGTCGGCGAGATGGAACGCAAGATGACCGAGATCGCCACCAGCCAGGACTTCACGCTGCGGGTGCCCGTCACCCGGCTGGACGAGATCGGCAAGTCGATGCTCGCGTTCAACGCGATGGTCGAGAAGATCCAGCACAGCAGCGAGCTCGTGCGCCGCAGGACGGCCGACATCCACGCGATGCTGCACGCCATCCCGCAAGGCATCCTCACGCTGGAGGCCGGCGGCCGCGTGCACCCGGAGTTCTCCGATCACCTGCGCCGCATCCTGCAGACCGGCGACATCGCGGGCCGCGACGTGATGGCGCTGCTGTTCGCCGACACCACGCTCGGCGACGACGCGCGCGCCGCGCTGGACACCGCCCTCGGCGCGTGCATCGGCGAGGACGAGATGAACTTCGGGTTCAACGAGCACCTGCTGCCGCGCGAGATCGAGAAGACGTTCGCGGACGGCGGCGTCAAGGTGCTCGATCTGCACTGGTCTCCGATGACGGGCACCGACGGCAACATCGACCGCCTGCTCGTGTGCGTGCGCGACGTCACCGAGCTGCGCGAACTCACGCGGGCCGCGGACGCCGGCCGGCGCGAGCTGGCGATCATCGGCGAGATCCTCGGCGTCACGCACGAGAAGTTCCACGAGTTCGCCGAGAGCGCCGCCGCCTTCCTCGACCAGAACGCGGCGCTGATCGAGGCGGCCGGCGCGGGTTCGGACGCCGAGCGCGCCGAGACCGTGCACGTGCTGTTCCGCAACATGCACACGATCAAGGGCAACGCGCGCACGCACGGCCTCGTGCACGTGACCGACGTCGTGCACCGCATCGAGGAGACCTACGATGCGCTGCGCCGCGGCGCGTCCGCCTGGGACACGGCCCTGCTGGCCGACGAACTGGCCGCGGGCCGCGCGGCGCTCGACGAGTACGTGCAGATCAACGAGGCCAAGCTCGGCCGGCGCGGGCCGGGACGCCGCGGCGGCGTCGACAGGTTCGTGATGGTGCCCAAGGAGCAGCTGCAGCGCCTGCTGGATCGCATCGACGACGTGGACAGCGGCGACGCCCGCGCGGCCGCGCGCATGCTGGGCGAGGTGCGACGCGCGATCCGCCTGGCCGGCACCGAACGACTGGGCGACGTGCTGGCCAGCGTGACGGACTCGCTGCCGTCGCTGGCGCGCGAGCTCGGCAAGCCGGCGCCCG
>JASLEM010000491.1 GCA_030151165.1 Burkholderiaceae bacterium | reverse complement strand
CCGGCGTCGCCACGTCCTTCGCGACGATGGCCTTCGCCGCCTGCACCCGCGCGGCCGCGGCCGCGGCGTCCGCGGGGTTCGGCGCGGACTGCCACACGTGCACGACCTGGTCGTCGTGCGCGCACGGCGCGGACTGGTACGTCACCGCGCCGCCGGCGACGCACTTGTGGACGGCCTGCGCGAACGCGCCCGGGGTCGACAGCGACGCGGCCGCCAGGGCCAGTGCCAGGGCCGCGCGGTGCGTCGCGCGCGGCGGGAATCGACTCATGCTCGGTCTCCGTAAGCTCGGTCGAGCGATCCTCGCCGGGCGACGTCAAGCGATGATGTCTTCGGGTGCCTCCAAGTTGTCGCGAGGCTGTCGATGCGACGGCCCGCCGACGCTCAGGGCCGTGCGACGCGGCAGTTCGACGCGCGCATCCGCGCCGCGAGATTGTCGAGCTGGCGGCGCGTCTCCTCGCGGGCGTTGTTCACGGGCGAGCGCGTCGAGGTGAACAGCTCGCGATCGAGCAGGGCGCGGTTGTCGAGCGCCTCGCCATATTGCTGCCCCAGCGCGCTGCACGACTCGCCCGCCGCCGCGCCGGCATTGGCCGCCGGCGGCACGTCACCCGCGGGCGCCGAGGCCGCGCGGATCGCGTCCCGATCCGCCTGCGCGCGCGAGGCCGCGGCCTCCGCGTCCGACGCCGACGGCGCGGCTGGCCGCAGGTGCACCACGGTGTCGGCGTGCGCGCAGGGCGCGGACTGGTAGCTCACGTGGCCGTTGTCGACGCACTTGTGGACGTCCTGCGCGTGCGACGCGAACGCCGCCGCGGCCAGGCCGCAGGCCAGCCCGGTCCGCAGCCATCGCCCCTCGAGCCTTCGATCGCGCCACATGGGATCGGATTGTCCATCGCGCGGGCGATCCGCGCCACGCCCGCCGGGCGTTCAGCGCGCGAGGCTGCAGTTGCCCGCCTGCGCCATTCCCGGATGCGTGTCAGCTGCGCCTGCACGTCGGCGAGCCGCTGCTGGCGCGACGCGAGTTCGCTCGGCGCGGAGAGTTCGTCCCGGCGCGAGAGCGCCTCGTCGTTGTCGCGATTGAGCTTCTCGCAATTGTTCCTCGGCGGCGGCAGCGCCAGCGACTGCGACGACGTGCCCGGCTGCACCGTGCGCGTCGTGCTGTGGATCACCGAGTGCGATGTCGCCGAGTTGACGATGATCGTCGTGGTCGTCGTGGTGGTCGACGCCGTCTGCGGCTGTTGCTGGAACGACGGCGGCGCCACGCGTTGCGGCGGCCGCGGCAGCAAGCGGCCGGTCGCCGCTTCCCAGCGCTGGCGCCGCAGGTCGTCGTTCGCGTCGCGCATCTCCTGCGCGCTCGGCGTCGCGGGCGTCTGCACCACGACGTCGCTCCCGGCGCAGGGCCTGGCCTGGTACTGCACTTGTCCGCCGACCGTGCACTTGTGGACGTCCTGCGCCCACGCGGCCGGCGCGCCCAGCGCCGTGCCCACGATGCAGCACGCAGCCGCCAGCATTCGATGGTTCATCGAGAACCTCCCCCCTCGTTTTTCTACGGAGAATTCTCGACGAGTTCGGCGCGCCGCCGCCATGGCGCGCGCGCCGGGAAGCGACTTTGTGCCGATCCGCGCCCGTTTTGTTGGCCGCCCGCGCGTCAGCCGGCCGTCAACGCGTGCGCATGCACCAGCGACTTCGCCAGCGCGCGGTTGACGTCGCCGACGGTCAGCAGCAACGCCTCGGCGGCCTCGCGGATGTCGTAGGCGGATTCGATCTCGACCGCGCGCGCGATCGCGAGGAAGGGCGCGCACGGGCCGGTGTCGTCGCGCAGCGCCTGCGCCACCGACTCCTGCACCGGAATGGTCTTGAGCAGGCGGTCGAACGGCTGGCCGAGCATGCGGTCGAGCGTCGAGAACACGCCGCAGATGAACAGCTCGTTGCGCAGCGCGTCGTCGCCGCCGGGGCGCGCGATCTCCTCCATCAACAGGCCGCGGCGCACCGCGAGCTGCATCAGCGGCTTCAGGTCGGGGTCGTCGATCGCGCTCGTGACGAGCAGCGCGAGCCAGCGCTTCAGGCGCGCGTAGCCGAGGATCATCAGCGCGTGGCGGAACGACGAGATCTCGACCGACAGCCCGAAGCCCGGCGAGTTCAGGTAGCGCATCAGGCGGAACGCGAGCGTCGGATCGTTCTTGACGACCGCCTCGAGCTTGTCGGCCGGCTCCTCGCGGTCGACGCGCTGCATCAGGTCGACGACGGTGGTGACGCCGGCGGGCACCGCCTTCGCCTTCGTGTCCTCGCCCGGCGCCTCGCCGACCGGCCAGCCGACGACCGCCGTGAAGCCCGCGCGCAACGCGCCGGCCGACATCGCCGGGCCGTCGGCGCCGATGAACAGGCGGTTGAGCGGCTTGCCACCCGAGCCGTTGGGCAGCGGGTCGCGCACCTGCGAGCGGTTGACCGTCACGTGGCGGAACAGCGCCCAGAGCTGCTGCGGCGCGCCCTCAGGCACGCGGCCGCCGAGCACCAGCGACAGGCCGGTGGCGACGCGCTCCTCGAGCAGCGTCGCGAGGTCGGGGTCGGCGAGCATGAAGCCGGGCACCTCGATCATCAGGTGCGGCGCGGTCGGCGCGGCGAGCACGGCGCGCAGGCTTGGCTCGTTGGCGATGCTGAGCATCAGCGGGCCGGCTTCGGACGGGGCGACGGTGTCGATGACCTGCAGCAGGCCGTCGGCGTCGATCGCGGCATCGGGGCGTTGGGGGAAGACCGTCAGGCGCGCCGCGTACGGCGCACGCTTCACGTCGAACAGCGTGCTTGCGCCGAGCACGACCTGGTCCAGGACGGGATGATCGAGAGACATTGCAGGGAATCCTCTGGGATGGCGCGTGATTTGTTC
>JASLEM010000483.1 GCA_030151165.1 Burkholderiaceae bacterium | reverse complement strand
TCCCACGCCGGCCGGCCGTTGGCGAAGCGCTCCTCGATCACCCACTGGATGAAGGACTCGGCCATCAGCGGCGCCTTGTCGTCCCAGCCCGCTTCCTTCGCGACGCGCGCCTTCATGTCGTCGGCCGGGCGCGGCGTGATGCGGTCGACCATCGCGTTGGGGCAGCTCGTGTTCGCGTCCATCCACGCGAGCAGGTCGGCGTCCTTCGCGGCCTGGACGAAGCTGCGCAGGTTCTTGCGGAAGTGGTCGCCGTTGTGGCGCAGGTTGTCGCAGTTCATGAACGTCAGCTTCCCGCCGTTCGCCGCGCGGCGCGCGCGCAGGATCGCGGCGGCGACGCCGTAGATCGTGAGCATCGTGCCGCTCGCGAGATCGCTCTTGACCTCCGGGTGCGCGAGATCGAGCTCGCCCTGGTGGTCGAGCGCATAGCCGGCTTCGGTGACGGTGAACGAGACGATGCGCGTGGCCGGATCGGCGCCGAGCTCGAGCACGCGAGCGAGCGCCGGCTCGAACGGGATGACCTCGCCGATCGACGTGATCTTCTCGAGCACCCGCTCGCCCGCGGGCGACACCGTCTCGAGCGTGTTCGCGCCGCCCTGGGCCTGCAGTGCGGCGATGGTGTCGGCCATGTCGGCGCGCAAGTTCGCGCCGGCGCATTGCCAGCGCAGGTCGCCCGACTGCATCAGCCGGTGCATGTAGACCGCCTGGTGCGCGCGGTGGAAGGAGCCGAGGCCGAGGTGCAGCAGGCGCAGGCGCGCGCCCGCGGGATGCGTCGTGGTCGTGGACATGGGATGCGATTCGGAGCGAAGGGAAATGGGAGCGTCGGTGTCAGGCGGGCAGCATGCGGCCGCTCGCGTCGAACCAGTGCAGGTGGCTCAGCTCGACGTCGACGCCGACCTTGTCGCCTGCGACGAGCGTCGTGCGGCTGTTCTGGCGCGACACGATCTGGGCACCCCGGGGGGTATGCAGGTAGATCAGCGTCTCGGCGCCGAGCGCCTCGATCAGCTCGACCTCCGCGGCGATCTGGCCCTGGCCAGGCGCGGTGACGCGCAGCGCCTCGGGGCGGATGCCGACGAACGCCGCGCCGGCCTTCGCGGTGCCTTCGGGCATCTCGGCGCGGTCGACGATGTTCATCTGCGGCGTTCCGATGAACTGCGCGACGAAGCGATTCGCGGGCTGGTCGTAGAGCTCGAGCGGCGAGCCGACCTGCTCGATCGCGCCGTCGCGCAGCACGACGACCTGGTCGGCCAGCGTCATCGCCTCGACCTGGTCGTGCGTGACGTAGATCGTGGTGGCGCCGAGCTCGCGGTGCAGCTTGGCGATCTCGACGCGCGTCTGGCCGCGCAGCGCCGCGTCGAGGTTGGACAGCGGCTCGTCGAACAGGAACACCTTGGGCTCGCGCACGATCGCGCGGCCGATGGCCACGCGCTGGCGCTGGCCGCCGGACATCTCGCGCGGCAGGCGGTTCAGGTACGGCCCGAGGTTGAGGATCTCCGCGGCGCGGTCGACCTTCTTCTTGATCACGGCCGGGTCGGCCTTCGCGAGCCGCAGCGAGAAGCTCATGTTCTCGGCGACGGTCATGTGCGGATACAGCGCGTAGCTCTGGAACACCATCGCGAGGTCGCGCTGCGCGGACGGCAGGCGCGTGATGTCGCGGCCGTCGAGGCTGATCGAGCCGGCAGTCAGCGTCTCGAGGCCCGCGATCAGGCGCAGCAGCGTCGACTTGCCGCAGCCGGACGGCCCGACGAACACCGTGAACTGGCCGCGCTCGATCGTCAGGTCGACGCCCTTGATCGTCTTGATGTCGCCGAACTGCTTCTCGACGCCCTTGAGCTGGAGGAATGTCATGGCTGTGTCTCCGTTTTCTTCTTACTTGACGGCGCCGAAGGTCAGGCCTTGCACCAGCTGCTTCTGGCTGAACCAGCCGAAGACGACGATCGGGGCGATCGCGAGCACGGACGCCGCGGACAGCTTCGACCAGAACAGGCCCTCGGGGCTCGAGTACGACGCGATCAGCGCGGCGAGCGTGCCGGCGTTGGCGGCGGTGAGGTTGAGCGACCAGAAGGCCTCGTTCCACGCGAGCACCAGGCACAGCAGGCCGGTCGACGCGATGCCCCCCATCGCGAGCGGCAGCATCACGTGGCGGAACTCGTCGAACAGCGTCGCGCCGTCCATGCGCGCGGCCTCGAGGATCTCGGGCGGGATGTCCTTGAAGTGCGAGTACAGCATCCACACCATCAACGGCAGGTTGCTGAGCATGAACACCACGACGAGCGCGAAGCGGGTGTCGAGCAGGTGCGCGCTCTGGCACAGCACGTAGACCGGCACGAGCGCGCCCACCGCGGGCATCATCTTCGTGGAGAGCATCCACATCAGGATGTCCTTGGTGCGCTTCGTCGGGAAGAACGCCATCGAGTACGCGGCCGGCGCCGCGATCAGCAGGCCGACCAGCGTCGAGACCACGCTCGTGATGAGCGAGTTCTCGGCGTACAGCAGGTAGTCGCTGCGCTCCTGCACGTGCGTGTAGTTCTCGAGCGTCGGCGTGAAGATCCACAGCGACGGCACCGCGATCGCCTGCAGCTCGGTCTTGAACGACGTGAGCAGCATGAACAGGATCGGGAAGAACAGCAGCAGCGCGACGAGCCACGCCGCGATCGAGCGGATGGTCAGCGCGACCTTGATGCCGGTGGGGGAGGTCATGTCCATGATCAGCGGTCCATGTTCTTGCCGACGAGGCGGATGAGGAAGGCCGCCGCGATGTTCGCGAGCACGACCGCGAAGAGCGCGCCCGCGGACGCCACGCCGACGTCGAAGCCGAGCAGCGCCTGCTTGAAGATCAGGTACGCGATGTTCGTGCTGGCGTCGCCGGGGCCGCCGGCGGTCGTCGTCGAGATCTCGGCGAAGACGCTCAGCAAAAAGATCATCTCGATCATCACCACGACCGCGATCGAGCGCGCGAGGTGCGGCAGCACGAGGAAGCGGAACTGCTGGAACCAGGTCGCGCCGTCCATGCGCGCGGCCTCCAGCTGTTCGCGGTTCATGCCCTGCAGCGAGGTGATGAAGATCAGGATCGCGAACGGCAGCCACTGCCACGACACCATGATGATCACCGACAGCAGCGGCCAGTCGCTGAGCCAGTCGATCGGCGTGAGCCCGAGCGCGCGCCAGACCTGCGCGAGCACGCCGTAGATCGGATTCATCATCATGTGCTTCCAGAGAAGCGCGTTGACGGTGGGCATCACGAAGAACGGCGAGATCAGCAGCACCCGCACGATGCCCTGCCCCGGGAACGGCTCATTGACCAGCAGCGCGATCAGCACGCCCAGGATCACGGTGATCAGGATCACGCTGCCCAGCAGCAGCAGCGTGTTGACGATCGCGGTGCCGAACGACGGGTCGGTGACGAAGTACCGGAAGTTCTCGATGCCGACGAACGCATGCTCGCCGGGCTCCATCAGGTTGTACCGGATGAGCGAGAAATAGATGGTCATCGCCAGCGGCACGATCATCCATAGGAAGAGCGAGCCGACGGCGGGCGCCAGCAACAGCCGTGCGAGTGATCTCATGGCGGGCTTTCTAACTTGGAGATGAAGCGGAACAAGGGCCGCCCGCGGCGGGCGACCCGTGTCCGGTCAGGCTCTCTCGGCGGCTTACTTGTAGTAGCCGGCCTTCTTCATCTCGCGATCGGCGGCGACCTGCGAGGCCTTCAGCGCGGCGTCGATCGTCTCCTTGCCGGCGAGCGCCGCGCTCATCTGCTGGCCCACCGTCACGCCGATCGACTGGAACTCGGGGATCGTCGCGAACTGCACGCCGGTGTACGGGCTCTTGGGCAGCGTCGAGTCCAGCGGGTTCGCGCTGTCGATCGCGGCCTTCTCGGCGGCGGCGAACTTGGCGGCCTTCTGGAAGTCCGGGTTCGCGTACGTCGACGCGCGCGTGCCGGTCGGCACGTGGGCCCAGCCCTCTTCCTTCGCGACGAGCTGGATGTACGCCTTCGACGTCGCCCAGTTCACGAACTTCTGCGCCGCGGCGGAGTTCTTCGAGCTCGACGGCACCGCCAGCGCCCACGCCCACAGCCAGTTCGCGCCCTTGGCCGTGACCTCGGACGGCGCCTGCGCGAACGCGATCTTGTCGGCGACCTTGCTCTGCTTCGGATCGGTGATGAAGGACGCCGCGATCGTCGCGTCGACCCACATGCCGCACTTGCCTTCGTTGTACAGCGCGAGGATCTCGTTGAAGCTGTTCGCCGACGACCCCGGCGGGCCGGACTTCTTCAGCATGTCGACGTAGAACGTGATCGCGTCATGCCACGGCTTGCTTTCGAGCTGCGGCTTCCACGACATGTCGAACCATTGGCCGCCGAAGGCGTTGACCATGGTCGTGAGGAAGGCCATGTTGTCGCCCCAGCCCGGCTTGCCGCGCAGGCAGATGCCGTACACGCCGTTCTTCGGATCGTTGATCTTGGCGGCGGCGTCGCGCACCTGGTCCCACGTCGGGCGATCGGCGAAGGTGACGCCGGCCTTGTCGGTGAGGTCCTTGCGGTACATCAGCATCGAGCTCTCGCCGTAGAACGGCGCCGCGTACAGCTTGCCGCCGGACGACAGGCCGTTGCGGATCGCGGGCAGCAGGTCGTCGACGTCGTAGTTGGCGTCGGCCTTGATCTCCTGCAGCCAGCCCTTCTTGCCCCAGATCGGGGTCTCGAGCATGCCGATCGTCATCACGTCGAACTGGCCGCCCTGCGTGGCGATGTCGGTCGTCGCGCGCTGGCGCAGCACGCCTTCCTCCAGCGTCACCCA
>JASLEM010000398.1 GCA_030151165.1 Burkholderiaceae bacterium | reverse complement strand
CACCGGGCTCGACCTCGTCGAGCTGATGATCCGCGTCGCGGCCGGCGAGAAGCTGCCGATCGCGCAGGCCGACGTGAAGCGCGACGGCTGGGCCATCGAGTGCCGCATCAACGCCGAGGATCCGTTCCGCAACTTCCTGCCGTCGACCGGCCGGCTGGTGAAGTTCCAGCCGCCGCGCGCGACGATGGAGGCCGCGAGCCCGATGCCGAAGGACGGCGGCGTGCGCGTGGACACCGGCGTCGAGGAAGGCGGCGAGATCCCGATGTTCTACGACTCGATGATCGCCAAGCTGATCGTGCACGGCCACGACCGCGCCGACGCGATCGCGAAGATGCGCGACGCGCTCAACGGCTTCGTGATCCGCGGCATCTCGAGCAACATCCCGTTCCAGTCCGCGCTGCTCGCGCACCCGGATTTCCAGTCCGGCAACTTCAACACCGGCTTCATCGGGCAGCACTACCCGCAGGGCTTCCGCGCCGAGGATGCGACGAGCGACGACCCGCTGTTCCTCGTCGCGCTCGCGGCGCAGATCCGCCGCAAGGAGCACGCGCGCGCCGCCGGCATCACGGGCCAGCTCGCGGGGCACGAGGTCAAGCAGGCGCACGACTTCGCCGCGCTCGTGAAGAACGCCGACGGCACGAGCCGCCAGCATGCCGTGCACTTCATCGCGTTCGACACGCGCTCCGGCACCGCCGACCTCACCGTCGACGGCCAGCCCTATCGCCTCGTCAGCACCTCGCGCATCAGCGACATGCGCCACGCCGGCACGGTCAACGGCCGCCCGTTCGTCGCGCAGGTGGAGCGCGGCACGCCGCGCAACATCCTCGCGTACCGCATCTCGCACGACGGCGCGCGCGCCGACGTGATGATCGTCTCGCCGCGCGCGGGCGAGCTGTCGACATGGATGCAGGCGAAGGCGCCGCCCGACACCAGCAAGTTCCTGCTGTCGCCGATGCCGGGCCTGCTGGTGCAGATCGCGGTCGCGCCGGGGCAGCACGTGCAGGCCGGCGAGCGGCTCGCGGTGATCGAGGCGATGAAGATGGAGAACATCCTCACCGCCGCGCAGGACGGCGTGGTCGCCGAGCTGCTCGCGCCGCAGGGCGAATCGCTGGCGGTCGACCAGCCCATCATCCGCTTCGAGTGAGCGGGCGCGTGACGGGCGCCGCGCCGGCGCGGTCGACGAGCCACGTCGCGGTCGTCGGCGGCGGCATCGCCGGCTGCACCGCCGCAACGCTGCTGCGCGCGCAGGGCCACGACGTGACGCTGTTCGAGGCGGTCGACGACCCGCGCCCCGTCGGCGCCGGCGTGCTGCTGCAGCCGACCGGCCAGGCCGTGCTGCAGCGGCTGGGCATGCTCGACGACGTGCTCGCGCACGGCGCGGCGGTCGACCGGCTGTTCGGCGACAACGCCGAGGGCCGCACCGTGCTGAACATGAGCTATCGCCGCTTCGCGCCGGGCTGCTTCGGCATCGGCATCCAGCGCGGCACGCTGTTCGGGCTCGCGTGGCGGCGCATGGTCGCGGCCGGCACGGTGGTGCGGCTGGGCACGGCGGTCGGCGGGTTCGCGTCATCGCGGGACGGCGTCGAGCTCACCGCCGCGGGCGGCGCGCCGCTGGGCCGCTTCGACGCGCTCGTGCTCGCGAACGGCAGCTTCTCGACGCTGCGCGCGGGCATGGCGGTGCCGCAGTCGCAGAAGGCGTTTCCGTGGGGCGCGCTGTGGGCCGTGCTGCCCGCGCCGCCCGGCTTCGCGCCGGTGGAACTGCGCCAGCGCTTCCGCGCTGCGCGCGAGATGGTCGGCCTGATGCCGGTCGGCCGCGCGCTCGACGCGCCCGCCGACCAACCCCAGGGAATCAACTTCTTCTGGAGCCTGCCGCTCGCCGACCTGCCGCGCTGGCGCGACGACGGCCTGGCCGCGTGGAAGGCGCGCGTGAGCGGCCTGCTGCCGATGACCGCGCCGCTGCTCGAGTCCGTCACCGCGCCCGAGCAGCTGCGCGTCGCGCGCTACGCCGACGTCTGGATGAAGCAGTGGCACGACGGCCGCGTCGTCGCGATCGGCGACGCCGGCCACGGCATGAGCCCGCAGCTGGGCCAGGGCGCGAACATGGCGCTGATCGACGCGTGGGTGCTCGCGCACTGCGTCCGCGGCGCCACGCGCGACGGCGGCGTCGCGTGGGCCGACGCGTTCGCGCGCTACTCGCAGGAGCGCCGGCCGCACCTGCGCTTCTACCAGCAGGCCAGCGTTCGCCTCACGCCGCAGTTCCAGTCCGACCAGCGCTTCGCGCCCTTCTTCCGCGACATGTTCTTCGGCCTGCCCGGCCGGCTGTCGTGGGTGCATCATCAATCCGTCGCGGCGCTCAGCGGCCTCAAGACCGGCTGGTTCACCGGGCGCCTCGACCTGTCGCGCTACGACCCGCCGCGCGACCCCGCCTGAAAGCCCGCCATGACCTCGACGACCGCCCCCAAGCCCTTCCGCATCCTCGGCCTGCAGCAGATCGCGATCGGCGCGCCCGACAAGGGCCCGCTGCGCACGCTGTGGTGCGACATCTTCGGCCTCGCGACCAAGGGCCAGTTCCGCAGCGAGCGCGAGAACGTCGACGAGGACATCTGCGCGCTGGGCCACGGCGCGCACGAGGTCGAGGTCGACCTGATGCAGCCGATCGACCCGAACGGCAAACCGGCCGTGCACGCGACGCCGCTGAACCACGTCGGCCTCTGGGTCGACGACCTGCCGAAGGCCGTCGAGTGGATGACGGCCAACGGCGTGCGCTTCGCGCCGGGCGGCATCCGCAAAGGCGCGGCCGGCCACGACATCTGCTTCATCCACCCGAAGTCGAACGCCGAGTTCCCGATCGGCGGCGAGGGCGTGCTGATCGAGCTGGTGCAGGCGCCGGCGGACGTGATCGCCGCGTTGGGCTGACGCGCTAGAAGTCCGCCAGCGCGGACGACTCGTCGCAGCGCTGCGCGAGCTCGTCGACCAGGATCGCGAGCGCGCGGCGGTCGATGCGCATCAAGGCCTCGGCGCGCGGAGCGTCGTCGTCGGGCAGGAAGGACGCGGCGCCGAAGTCGCCGAGCAGCGCGTGGTGCGCGCTGTCGACCAGGATGTTGTGCGCGTAGAAGTCGCCGTGCACCAGCCCCTGCTCGTGCAGGTGCGCGAGCGCGTTGCGCATCGCGAGCGCGACGCCGCGCGCCTGCGGGCCGGTGAAGCGCAGGCCGTCGGCATAGACGTCGCGCGTGCAGCTCGCGAGGCTGGGCGGCGCGGCGAGGTTGCGGTAGCCCGGCGGCACGAGGCGCATCACGAGGCCTTGCACGCCGGTAGGGTGGCCGGCGACCTGGCCCTCGACGCCGATCACGTGCGCATGGGTGTCCGCCGCGATGCAGGCCGCCATCTCGCTGCCCGGCAGGCCGTCGCTGGTCATGTCGCCCTTGAACAGCTTCACCGCGACGGGCACGCCCGCGCCGTCCGCGGTGCGACGCCGCGCGGCGTGGATGAAGCCCGACGCGCCGGTGCCGAGCAGCGCGCCGACGTCGAGGTCGCCCCACGCGATCTGCGCGATCGGCGAGGCGCGCATCGCCGCGAGCTCCTGCCCGGCGTTGAACGGATTGCCCGCGAACGCCAGCCACGCGAGGCGGGGCAGCGCCAGCAGGCCGTCGGGCAAGGCGTCGTCGATGTGGTCGAACCGGTTGGCCGACAACCGGATCAGCTCCAGCGATTCGAGGTTCGCGACGCCGCGCGGCAACGCCGACAGCCGGTTGCCCGCGAGCGCCAGCTTGCGCAGCTTCGTGCAGTGGCCGAGCGAGTCCGGCAGCGCGTCGACGCGGTTGCCGGTCAGGATCAGCCAGCGCAGGTTCGGCGACAGCGCCTCGGCCGGCACGTGCGCGATCGCGTTCGCCTTGAAGCCGACGAGGTCGAGCCGCGCGCATCGCCCGAGCACGGCGGGCAGCTCGGTGAAGCGGGCGTTCGAGCAGAACAGCGTCCGCAGCGCGTGCAGCCGGTCGAGGTCGTCCGGCAAGGCGCCCAGCGGGTTGTCGGACAGGTCGAGCGACTCGAGCGTGTCGGCCAGCGCGAAGATCTCGCGCGGGAACTCGGCGAGGCCCGCGTGGCGCAGGTCGAGGTGCGTGGCGCCGGCGAGGCGGCCGGCGCGCAGGTCGGCGAGCGTGGCGGAGGCTGTGGTCATCGGCGAAGCGTCGTGGTGAAGGGGCATTGTCGCCGCCCCCTAAACTGCGCGGTTGCCCGGACCTTCCTCATGAAACACAACTTCTACCGCCTGGCGCTCGTGCTGGGCTTGCTGTCGGCCATCGGCCCGTTCGCGATCGACATGTACCTGCCCGCGCTGCCGGCGATCGGCCACGCGCTGCACGCCGACGTCAACCAGGTGCAGCTGAGCCTGATGGCGTTCTTCCTGTCGTTTGCGGTCAGCCAGGTGATCTACGGCCCGGCGTCGGACATGTTCGGCCGCAAGCCGCCGCTGTACGTGGGCATCGGGCTGTTCGTCGCCGGCAGCATCGGCTGCGCGCTCGCGCCCGACATCGGCACGCTGGTCGCGTTCCGTTTCGTGCAGGGTTTGGGCGGCGGCGCGCCCAACGTCATCACGCGCGCCGTCGTGCGCGACCTGCACACCGGCGCCGAGGCCACGCGGCTGATGTCGCTGCTGATGCTCGTCTTCAGCGTGAGCCCGATCCTCGCGCCGCTGGTCGGCAGCCTCATCATCGCCGCGGCCGGCTGGCAGGCGATCTTCTGGACGGTCAGCACCATCGGCGTGATCGGCCTCGCGCTGGTGGCCTTCGCGCTGGAGGAGACGCGCCCGCCCGCCGAGCGCCACGGCAGCGACCTCGCCAGCACCGGCCGCGCGTTCTGGCGCCTCGCGCGCGACCCGCACTTCGTCGGCCTGTGCATGGTCGGCTCGTTCGGCATCGCGGCGTTCTTCGTCTACCTGGCCAACTCGTCGTTCGTGCTGATCAACCACTACGGGCTCACGCCGCGCCAGTACAGCCTGGCGTTCGCGGTCAACGCGGCGTCGTTCATCGGCGCGTCGCAGTTCGCCGGCAAGCTCGCGCATCGCCACGGCCTGCCGCGCGTCGTCAGGACCGCGGTGGTCGGCTTCGCGATCGCCATGTGCGTCGGCTCGGCGCTGAACTTCGCGGGCATCGACCGGCTCGACGTGATGATCGCCGTGCTGCTGGTCGGCTTCGGCTTCCTCGGCCTCGTGATCCCGACCACCTCGGTGATGGCGCTCGACCACCACGGCGACATCGCCGGCGCCGCGTCCGCGCTGATGGGCATGCTGCAGATGGTCGCCGGCGCGGTCGTGATCGCGGCGATGGCGCGCGTCGTCGACGGCACCGCGCGGCCGATGCTGGCCGGCATCGCGCTGATGGCCGTCGTGACGCTGCTGCTGACGCTGTGGACGCTGCGCGGCGATCACCCGGCGCCCGCCGGCGCGCACGACGCGCCCTGACGCCGCCACGCTGCCGTCTTCGTGGCACCATGCGTCGATCGCCCCGAACGACGACTTCCCGGAGACAGCATGGCCCCGACCGCCGCCGAGTTCATCCGCCAATCGCTCGAGAACCCCGACGCGTTCTGGGCCGCGCAGGCCGCGCGCATCGAGTGGCAGCGTCCGTTCGAGCAGGTCTGCGACACCTCGAACCCGCCATTCGTGAAGTGGTTCGCCGGCGGCCTGACGAACCTGTGCCACAACGCCGTCGACCGCCACGCCGCGGCCACGCCCGACCAGGCGGCGCTGGCGTGGGTCTCGACCGAAGTCGACCAGGAACGCACGTGGACGTACGCGCAGCTGTTGCAGGAGGTCATGACGATGGCCGCGGCGCTGCGGGAACTCGGCGTGCGCCAGGGCGACCGCGTGCTGCTGTACCTGCCGATGATCCCCGAGGCGACGTTCGCGATGCTCGCCTGCGCGCGGCTCGGCGCGATCCACTCGGTCGTGTTCGGCGGCTTCGCCAGCGCCAGCCTCGCGGCGCGCATCGACGACGCGCGGCCCACGGTGATCGTCAGCGCCGACGCCGGCTCGCGCGGCGGCAAGGTCATCGCGTACAAGCCGCTGCTGGACGAGGCCATCGCGCTCGCCA
>JASLEM010000397.1 GCA_030151165.1 Burkholderiaceae bacterium | reverse complement strand
GCGGTTCATGCCCTGGTAGCGCTGGATGATGGTCTCGCAGACGAGGCCGAGCGCGACGAGCTCGCGCACCTGCGGCGGCATCGGGCCCATCCAGGAGCTGTACTCGTGGTGCAGGCGCGTGGCGAGCACGGCGGTCTGCGAGACGCCCCAGGTGCGGGCGGTCAGCGCGCCGACGAGCGCGTGGTCGACGCCGTGGATCTGTTGCTCCAACGCCGTGATGCTGCCTTCGTGGTGGTTCGATTTCTCGAGCGTGGCCAGGTAGCCGTTCTTGGCGGGGAAGCGCTGCAGCAGGATCGCGATGCCGATCTCGGCGAACAGGCCGTAGGTATGGGCGAGGGCGGGCGGCACGACGCGGCGGGTGCGTGCCAGGAAGGTCATCGCGCGGGCGCGCTTGGCCGACACGTCCCAGAAGCGCACCAGGCCGGGGCCGTTGGCGGGCAGCAGCTTGCGCAGCACGATCTCCGTGAAGATCGCCTGGCACTGGGCGAAGCCGAGCAGCTGGAACGCCTGCTCGACGGTCTCGGCGCGGCGGCTCAGGCCCATCAGCGGCGAGTTGGCATATTTCAGCAGGGCGGCCGACATGGCGACGTCGGAGCCGGAGATGTCGGCGACGACCTTCAGCGACGGGTCGTCGCGCTCGAGCTCGCGCTGCAGGTCGACCAGCAGTTGCGGCCGGGCCGGGATGCCGATGTCGCGCACGAGGGCCTGGAGGGCCTTGCCGTCGAGGTCGGCCAGCGCGGCGAGCTGGGCGCCGCCCAGTTCGGGCAACGCGGTGAGGGCGGAAGCGTCCATTGCAAAGGATCCCTTGGTCAGTACCTTGATGTGCTTATCGGCAGGCCGGCGCGAATTCTGAGGACGAATGCGCAGGGAATGCAAATGAATGCTCCAGCAGGGTGAATCCGGCCAGGGGAGCGCTGACGTAGACGGGCGGCTCGCCGTGTCGCCCTGGCCGTGGGGAGATCTTGCCAGTCGGTCGGCGCCTGGTCAGCGGTTCTCGACGGCGGCGCGCACCTGGGCGAGCGTCGCCGGGTCGTCGATCGTCGTCAGGTCGCCCGGGTCGCGGCCCTCGCAGACGGCCTGGATCGCGCGCCGCAGCAGCTTGCCGGAGCGCGTCTTGGGCAGCGCGGTGACGAAACGCACCCGCGCCGGCCGTGCCACGGCGCCCAGCGTGTCGTCGACGCGTTTCAGGACCTCGGCCTCCAGCGCGCGCGCCAGCTCGGGCGTGGCGACGCGCGCCGGGTCGCGCGGCACGGCGAAGGCCATCGCGACCTGCCCCTTCAGCGCGTCGGCGACGCCCACCACCGCGACCTCGGCGATCGCCGCGTGGCCCGAGATGCTCTCCTCGATCTCGCGCGTGCCGAGGCGGTGGCCGGCGACGTTGATCACGTCGTCGGTGCGGCCGAGGATGAAGAAGTAGCCGTCCTCGTCGCGCACCGCCCAGTCGAAGGTGGAATAGACCTGGCGGCCGGGGATGCTCGACCAGTAGGTGCGAACGAAGCGCTCGTCGTCGCCCCACACCGTCTGCATGCAGCCGGGCGGCAGCGGGTAGCCGAGCGCGAGCACGCCTTTCTCGTTCGCGCCAGCGAGCTCCTCGCCGGTCTCTTCGTCGAGCAGCAGCGCGCGGTAGCCGTGCACGGCCTTGCCCGGCGAGCCCCACTTCGTCTTCGCGGGCTCCAGGCCGTCGAGCAGCGTGAGGATCGGCCAGCCGCTCTCGGTCTGCCAGTAGTTGTCGATGACGGGCTTGCCCAGGCCGTCGGAGATCCATTGCGCGGTCGGGGCGTCGAGCGGCTCGCCGGCGAGGAAGAGCGCGCGCAGCGTCGACAGGTCGTGCGCCTTCAGCAGCGCCGGATCCTGCTTCTTCAGCACGCGGATCGCGGTCGGCGACGAGAACATCACCGTCACCTTGTACTTCTCGACCAGCCGCCACCAGATGCCGCCGTCCGGCTGCTTGCCGAAGCCCTGGGTCGGCAGGCCCTCGACCATGAGCGTCGTCATGCCGGCGATCAGCGGGCCGTAGACGATGTAGCTGTGGCCGACGACCCAGCCGATGTCGCTGGTGCAGAAGTACGTCTCGCCCGGCCGGCCGCCGAAGATCGTCGGGATCGAGGTCGCGAGCGCGACGGCGTAGCCGCCGGTGTCGCGCTGCACGCCCTTGGGGCTGCCGGTCGTGCCGGAGGTGTAGAGCGTGTAGCTCGGGTGCGTGGCGTCGACCCACGTGCACGGCACGCGCGCGTCCGCGTGACGCGCGCGCAGCGCGGCCCAGTCGACGTCGCGGCCTTCAACGCGCGAGGCCGGCGCGAGGCCGCGGTCGACGAGGACGACGCTCGCCGGCTTGTGCTGCGCGAGCGCGATGGCCTCGTCCAGCAGCGGCTTGTACGCGATCACCTTGCCGCCGCGCGAGCCGGCGTCGGCGCTCACGATCACCGTGGGCCGGGCGTCGTCGATGCGCGCCGCCAGGCTCGGCGGCTTCGCCAGCGCCAGCCTCGCGGCGCGCATCGACGACGCGCGGCCCACGGTGATCGTCAGCGCCGACGCCGGCTCGCGCGGCGGCAAGGTCATCGCGTACAAGCCGCTGCTGGACGAGGCCATCGCGCTCGCCA
>JASLEM010000394.1 GCA_030151165.1 Burkholderiaceae bacterium | reverse complement strand
CCCGGCATCATGGAGGCCGGCAACCGCGGCGCGTTCGAGTCGGGCGGCAAGAGCATCGGCCTGAACATCGTGCTGCCGCACGAGCAGCAGCCCAACCCGTACATCACGCCGGAGCTGTGCTTCCAGTTCCACTACTTCGCGATGCGCAAGATGCACTTCCTGATGCGCGCCGTCGCGCTCGCGTGCTTCCCCGGCGGCTTCGGCACGCTGGACGAGCTCTTCGAGGTGATGACGCTCATCCAGACCGGCAAGTCGCGCCGCCGCCCGATCCTGCTGTTCGGCGGCGACTTCTGGCGCCGCCTGATCGACTTCGACCTGCTGATCGAGACCGGCATGATCAGCCCCGACGACGTCCACCTGTTCAAGTTCGTCGAGACCGCCGAGGAAGGGTGGGCCGCGCTGCGCGAGGCCGAGGGCTTCGAGGGCGCGGTCGACGTCGCGGTGGACGCGATGGTCGGCGCGTGACGGCCGCGCCGAGCAAACGACCGCCACCGCGCCCATTCGCCGAATGATTCGCGCCCCATCACCACGGACAATCACGCCATGACCAAAGTTTCCCTCATCGGCGCACCGACCGACATCGGTGCAGGCGCCCGCGGCGCGAGCATGGGCCCCGAAGCGATGCGCGTCGCGCAGATCCAGCCGACGCTCGAGGCCCACGGCATCGAGGTCTTCGACCGCGGCAACCTCGTCGGCCCGTCCAACCCGTGGCTGCCGCCGACCGACGGCTTCCGCCACCTGCACGAGGTGGCCGCGTGGAACAACGCGGTGCACGACGCGGTGCACGCCGAGCTGGGCCTCGGCCACCTGCCGATCCTGCTCGGGGGCGACCACTGCCTGGGCATCGGCTCGATCAGCGCCGTCGCGCGCCATTGCCGCGAGACCGGCAAGAAGCTGCGCATCCTGTGGCTCGACGCGCACGCCGACTTCAACACCGCCGTGCTCACGCCGAGCGGCAACATCCACGGCATGCCCGTCGCCTGCCTGTGCGGCCACGGGCCGAAGGAGCTGATCGAGATCGGCGGCCAGGTGCCCGCGATCAGCCCGAAGTGGATCCGCCAGATCGGCATCCGCAGCGTCGACGCGGGCGAGAAGAAATTCGTCCACGAGATGGGCCTCGAGGTGTTCGACATGCGCTACATCGACGAGATGGGCATGCGCCACACGATGGAGCTCGCGCTCGCGACGATGGACGAGAACACCCACCTGCACGTCAGCTTCGACGTCGACTTCCTCGACCCGCAGATCGCCCCCGGCGTCGGTACCGTCATCCCCGGCGGCCCGACCTACCGCGAGGCGCAGCTGTGCATGGAGATGATCGCCGACACCGGCCGCCTCGCGTCGCTCGACGTGATGGAGCTGAACCCGGCGCTCGACGTCCGCAACCAGACCGCGGTGCTCGCCGTCGACCTGATCGAGAGCCTCTTCGGCAAGAGCACCCTGATGCGCAAATAAGCCACGAAATCCGGCGCCGGCGCGATGCCCGGGCCGGTATCTTCATGGCGCATACTGGAGCCCGGGGCTTTCGCCGGAGGGCATCCTGGCATGAACCTGTCGCGCACGATCCGAACGCTCGCCGCCGGGGCCTCGCGGTCGCTCGCGTTCGCGGTCTTCGCCGCGTTGCTGGCCGCGTCCGCGGCGGCACCGGCCGCCAGCCTGCGCGTCGCCACCGCGTTCGATCCGCAGACGATGGATCCGCACAGCCTCGCGCTGAAGTACCACACGCAGATCGCGTTCTCGATCTACGAGTCGCTCGTCGGCCACGACGAGGACTACCACCTCGTCCCCGTGCTCGCGACCGAGTGGCACCAGCTCACGCCGACCACGTGGCGCTTCAAGCTGCGGCCCGGCGTGCGCTTCCACGACGGCAGCGCGTTCACCGCCGACGACGCCGTCTTCTCGATCCAGCGCGCGCTGCTGCCGCCGTCGCAGCGCCAGTTCGTGCTGAAGGGCGTGAAGTCGGTGACCAAGGTCGATCCGCTCACGATCGACTTCGTGCTCGCCGAGCCCGACGCCGTGCTGCCGCAGAAGCTCGTGCTCGTCGCGATGATGAGCAGGAGCTGGTGCATCGCCCACCACGTCGAGCGCGCCCAGGACTACAACGCGCGCCAGGAGACCTTCGCCGTCCGCAACGCCAACGGCACCGGTGCCTACCGGCTCGAGCGCTACGAGCCCGACATCCGCACCGTGATGAAGGCGTTCCCGCAGTGGTGGAACCGGCAGGCGGCCGACAACGGCAACGTCGACGACGTGCAGTTCGTCACCCTGCGCGCGGACGCCACGCGGCTCGCCGCGCTGCGTTCGGGCGAGGTCGACATCGTGCTCGATCCGCCGTACCAGGACGTCGAATCGCTGCGCCAGGATCCGGCGCTGACGGTGGCCGAGGTCGGCGACATCTCCACCGAATACCTGACCTTCGACCAGGAGCACGACGCGCTGCCCGGCGTCGCCCCCGGCCCCGACGGCAAGCCGCGCAACCCGTTCAAGGACCTGCGCGTGCGGCGCGCGGTCTACGAGGGCGTCAACGTCGACCTCGTCATCTCGAAGGTGCTGCGCGGGCTCGCGACGCCCACCGGCGCGCTGATCCCGCCGCTCGTCGAAGGCAGCTCGCCGGAGCTCGAGTCGCGACCGCGCTACGACCCCGTCGGCGCGCGCGCGCTGCTCGCCGAGGCGGGCTACCCGGACGGGTTCGACGTGACGATGGACTGCGTCAACGTCGCCTTCCGCGAGCACGTCTGCCAGGCCATCGCCGCGATGCTCGCGCAGGTCGGCATCCGCGCGAAGCTGCGTACCTCACCGGGTACCCAGTTCTTCCCGATGATCACGCAGGGCAAGGTCAGCCTCGCGGAGTTCGGCTTCACCGCCACCGCGGAGGACGCGTGGCAGAGCCTCAACGGCCTGCTGCACACCTGGGACGAGAAAGGCGGCGGCACGTTCAACGCCGGCCGCTACTCGAACCGCAAGCTCGACGCGCTGATCGACGCGGTGCGCGCCGAGAGCGACGCCACCAAGCGCCGCGCGCTCGTCAACGAGGCCTTGCACATCGCGCAAGCCGATGTCGCGTACGTGCCCTTGTATCGGCGCAAGCTGAGCTGGGTGATGCAGAAGAAAGTGCACGTCGTGATGTCGCCCGACGACGCGATTGCCGTACGGTGGGTCAACGTGAAGTGACCGCGCGGCAGCGTGCATCGTGCCGCTCGCCGGATCGATAGGTTCCGCCAATGCCGCGGGCCGAAGCGCGCGCCAGGCCGGTGCGTCGCACGCCGCTGTCGGCGGTTAGCGGCGCTCTGGCGTGACCGAATGCACACGGCCGGGTAACGGCTGGTGTCGAGGGCGCTTTCGGGAACGCGATCTGCCCTTTCGAACTGGACAGCAGGCGCCATCGCGCCTGCGCCCGAAAGGCTCATGAACACGTACCTGCACCGTCGATCGCTCAGCACCAAGCTGCGCGTCGTCGTGCTCGCGTCGACCGTCGTCGCGCTGATCGTCGCGCTCGGCGCCATGATCGCGGTCGACCTCGCCACCACGCATCGCAACCGCACCGCCGACGTCGAGGCGCAGGCCGACCTGCTGGGCAACGCGAGCGCGGCCGGCGTGGCGTCCGGCGACGCGCGCGCCGTGAACGACACGCTCGCGGTGCTTCGCTTCGAGCCCGAGGTGCGGTCGGCCGCGGCGTACGACGCGCAGGGGCGGCTCGTCGCGCGCTACGGCGCCGACACCGCGTCGAGCCCGCCGCCGCAGCTCGCGCCCGCCGAGGGCCAGGCCGAGCCCGTCGACGACGCGCATCACGACCTCGTCGTGCGGCGCGCGATCGTCGACGGCGGCCGCACGGTCGGCACGATCGTGCTGCGCGCCCGCGACGGCCTGCATGCGCGCGTCGCGAGCTACGCCGCGCTCGCGCTGATGATCGCGCTTCTGGCGCTCGCCGCGACGTGGCTGGTGGCGTCGTGGCTGCAGGCGATCGTCACGCGGCCGATCCTCGAGGTCGCGGCGATCGCGCGCGACGTCGTGCAGCAGCGCGACTACTCGCGCCGCGCGAATAAGCTCAACGAGGACGAGGTCGGCGAGCTCGTCGACGCGTTCAACGGCATGCTGGCCGAGATCGAGCGCCGGCGCGCCGAGCAGGAAGTGGTGGCGCGCGACAAGGATCGCGAGGTCGCCGACCGCCGGCTCGCGCAGGCCGAGGTGATGCGGCTCAACGCGGAGCTCGAGCGCCGCGTGCAGGAGCGCACCGCGCAGCTCGAGGCCTCGAACCGCGACCTGAGCGCGGCGACGCGCGACGCCGAGGCCGCGAACCGCGCGAAGAGCGAGTTCCTCTCGAACATGAGCCACGAGCTGCGCACGCCGCTCAACGCGATCATCGGCTTCGGCCAGCTGCTCGCGCACGACGACCCGCGCGCGGCCGCCGCGGCGGACAGCGCCGCGCGCAACCGCGGCTTCGTCAACCACATCGTCGACGCCGGCAACCACCTGCTCAAGCTGATCAACGAGATCCTCAACCTCGCGCAGATCGAGGCCGGCAAGCTGTCGATGAGCCTCGAGCCGGTGGAGCTGCGCGACGTGCTGGAGGAATGCCACGCGCTCACGCGCACGGCGTCGGCGCAGCGCGGCATCCGGCTGCTGTTCCCGGTCGAGACGACGATGCGCGTCAACGCCGACCGCACGCGCCTGAAGCAGGTGCTGCTGAACCTGCTGTCGAACGCGGTGAAGTACAACCGCGACCACGGCGCCGTGATCGTCGAGTGCGCGCCGGGCGACGAGGGCCGCGTGCGGCTGTCGATCCAGGATACGGGCCAGGGCATGACGCCCGAGGAGCTGCGCACGCTGTTCCAGCCCTTCAACCGCCTCGGCCGCGACGGCTCGGGCATCGAGGGCAGCGGCATCGGCCTGATGCTCACGAAGAAGCTCGTCGAACTGATGGGCGGCATGATCGGCGTCCACAGCACGCCGGGCTCGGGCAGCACGTTCTGGGTCGACCTGCGCGCCGCCGAACCCGTGCACATCGAGCTGGCCGCCGTCGCGCCGCGGCTGCCCGCGCCGGTCGGTTCGGCGCCCGCCGCGCTGACGACGTCGACGATCCTGTGCGTGGACGACAACCGCGCCAACCTCGCGCTGCTCACCGAGGCGCTCTCGTTGCGCAGCGACTGCCTCGTGCTGACCGCGACCGACGGCCAGGCCGGCGTCGACATGGCGCGCAGCCATCGCCCCGACGTGATCCTGATGGACAACAACATGCCGGTGATGAGCGGCCGCGAGGCGATGCGCGTGCTGCGCGCCAACCCGCTCACCGCCGGCATCCCCGTCATCGCCGTCAGGTCGACGAGGTCGTACGGCTTCACGAGGTAGCGGAAGTAGCCCAGCTCGAGGCCCGACGACACTGCGTTGGGCATCGCCGCGGCGCTGACGGCGATGACCGGGATGTTCGCGGTGAGCGGGTCGGCGCGCAGGACGCGCATCGCCTCGCGGCCGCTCATCACCGGCATGTTGTTGTCCATCAGGATCACATCGGGGCGGTGGCTGCGCGCCATGTCGACGCCGGCCTGGCCGTCGGTCGCGGTCAACACGATGCAGTCGCTGCGCAGCGAGAGCGCCTCGGTCAGCAGCGCGAGGTTGGCGCGGTTGTCGTCGACGCACAGGATCGTCGAGGTCGTGAGCGCGGCCGGGGCCGAGCCGACCGGCGCGGGCAGGCGCGGCGCGGTGGCGGCGATCTCGGCCTGCAGCGGCGCGGCGGCGCGCAGGTCGACCCAGAACGTGCTGCCCGAGCCGGGCGTGCTGTGGACGCCGATCGTGCCGCCCATCAGCTCGACGAGCTTCTTCGTG
>JASLEM010000356.1 GCA_030151165.1 Burkholderiaceae bacterium | reverse complement strand
GCGTCGCGGGCACGGGCACGAGCTTGGCGAGCGGCGGCACTTCCCAGTGCCGGGCTCGCTCGATCGAGGTCAGGGCGCCGTCCGCCGCGGCCCGACGCAGGCGCGCCGCGCCCGCCTCGCCGCCGACCGGCGCGAGGCCCCCTGACCTCGATCGAGCGAGCCCGGCACTGGGAAGTGCCGCCGCTCGCCAAGCTCGTGCCCGTGCCCGCGACGCGTCCGCCGTCGCGGCGCCCTGCCCCGATCCGCACCCCCTGAGGCCACGCGCCAGCCCTCCCGCCTGCGAACGATACGCGTCGCCGGCGCGCGCAGCCATGCCCGCCGCATGCCTGAAAAGCATGGCTTCCGAGCCTACAAAGTCTTTTTCAAGGCGGCGTGCAGCCCCTAGATTTCACCCATCGACAGCCAGCGCCCGATCTGCCCCAAGGCACTCCAGGCATGGCGCCGAAAGGATCCGGGAGGCCGGTTCCAGCCACTTCCACCGCAAAGGAATCCACCATGTCCACGTCATCCCGCCTCGCCGGCAAGACCGCCCTCGTCACCGGCGCCTCGCGCGGCATCGGCCGCGCCACCGCGCTCGCGCTCGCCGCCGACGGCGCGCGCGTCATCGTCCACTACGGCGCCTCGGCGGCCGAGGCACAGGCCGTCGTCGACGAGATCGTGCGCGGCGGCGGCCGTGCCAGCGCCGTCGCGGCCGACCTCGAGTCGCCCGACGGCCCGCATCTCCTCGCGAAGCAGGTGCGCGAGATCGTCGGCGACCGGCTCGACGTGCTCGTCGCCAACGCCGGCGTGTCGAAAGCCGCGCCGATCGACGAACTCACCGTCGCCGACTTCGACCGCCTCTTCGCCGTCAACGTGCGCGCGCCGTTCTTCCTCGTGCAGCAACTGCTGCCAGTGCTGGGCGACGGCAGCAGCGTGGTGCTGCTGTCCTCGCTCGCCGCGCGTGCCGCGGTCGGCACGATCCACGCGTACGCCGCCACCAAGGGTGCCATCGACACGCTCGTCCGGCACTTCGCGGCCGCGCTCGGCGAGCGCGGCATCCGCGTCAACGCGGTCGCCCCCGGCATCGTCGCGACCGACATGTCCAGCTTCGCGAAGACCGACGCCGGGCAGCAGCTCGCGCTCGGCATGCAGAGCCTGAAGCGCCTCGCGCAGCCCGCGGACATCGCCCCCGTCATCGCCTTCCTCGCGTCCGACGACGCGCGCTGGGTGACGGGCGACACGATCGCCGTCGACGGCGGCTCGAAGCTCTGAACGACCTCCCCACCTCATCGAAGGAACCAACATGTCCCGTCTCTTCACCCCGATCCGGCTCGGCGCCTACGACCTCGCGCACCGCGTCGCGCTCGCGCCGATGACGCGCCTGCGCACGATCCAGCCCGGCGACATCCCGAGCCCGATGATGGCCGCGTTCTACGGCCAGCGCGCCTCCGAGGGCGGGCTCGAGATCGTCGAGGGCGTCAGCATCTCGATGACCGCGCGCTCCTACCTCGGCGCCGCGAGCTTCTTCCACGACGGCCAGGCCGCCGGCTGGAAGGCCGTGGCCGACGCCGTGCACGCCAAGGGCGGCCGCGTGTTCATGCAGCTGATCCACGGCGGGCGCCAGAGCCACGTCGAGATGACGGGCGGCGTCGCGCCGGTCGCGCCCTCGGTCGTGCCGTTCGACGGCGTCGCGCTGACGAAGGACGGTTTCGTGCCCGCGTCGCCGCACCGCGCGCTCGGGATCGACGAGATCCCCGGCGTCATCGAGGAGTTCCGCGTCGCCGCGCAACGCGCGAAGGATGCCGGCTTCGACGGCGTCGAGCTGCACGGCGCGAACGGCTACCTCGTCGACCAGTTCATCCAGGACGGCACGAACCGGCGCACCGACGCGTACGGCGGCCCGGTCGAACACCGCGTGCGCTTCCTGCGCGAAGCCGTCGAGGCGCTGGTCTCGGTGTGGGGCGCCGACCGCGTCGGCGTGCGCATCTCGCCGTCGGGCGAATGGGGCGGCATCTCGGACAGCGACCCGCAGGCGACGTTCAGCCACGTCGCGCGCGTGCTCGATGGCTACGGGCTCGCCTACCTGCACGTGATCGAGCCGCGCATCAAGGGCGACGACACGCTGCACCCCGGCCAGGACGTCGTCGCGACGCGCTACCTGCGCCCGCACTTCCGCGGCCCGATCATCGCGGCCGGCGGCTTCGACCGCCAGAGCGCGATCGACATCGTCGAGTCCGGCGTCGCCGACCTCGTCGCCTTCGGCCGCCACTTCTCGTCCAACCCCGACCTGCCCGAACTCCTGCGCCGCGACCTGCCGCTCACGCCTTACGTGCGCGACGCGTTCTGGGGCGGCACCGAAAAGCACTACAGCGACTTCCCCGCGTACGACGCCCGCGAGGCCGTCCCGGCCTGAGCGCCCGCGCGCCAACGATCCCCGTCCATCCCCCATCACCATCACCAAAGAGGTTCCCCCATGTCCCGCTCCATCCAGTTCGCCCAGGCCGGCGGCCCCGACGTCCTCGAGTTCGTCGACACGCCCGTCGCCGCGCCCGCCGCCCACGAAGTCCGCATCCGCGTGAAGGCGATCGGCATCAACCGCGCCGAAGCCATGTGGCGCGTCGACGACTACATCGAGCCCGTGCACTTCCCCGCCGGCCTCGGCTACGAGGCCTCGGGCATCGTCGACGCCGTCGGCGACGACGTGCGCGGCGTCTCCGTCGGCGACGCGGTCGACGTGATCCCGTCGTTCTCGATGAACCAGTACCACACGTACGGCGAGCTGATCCTCGTGCCGGACTACGCGGTCGTCGCGCACCCGGGGTCGCTCACGCACGAGCAGGCGGCGTCGGTGTGGATGATGTTCGTGACGGCCTACGGCGCGCTGGTCGAGGACGCCAAGGTCGGCCCGGGCGATTTCGTCGTCGTGCCGGCGGCGTCCAGCAGCGTCGGGCTCGCGGCACTGCAGATCGCCAACCGCGCCGGCGCGACGCCGATCGCGTTGACGCGCACGTCGGCCAAGCGCCAGCAGCTGCTCGACGTCGGCGCGAAGCACGTCGTCGCGACGGAGGAGGTCGACCTGCTCGCCGAGCTGCAGCGCATCACCGACGGCAAGGGCGTGCGCGTCGTGTTCGACCCGGTCGGCGGCCCGACGTTCGCGAAGCTGGTCTCGGCGCTGTCCTTCCAGGGCATCGCCTACCTCTACGGCGCGCTCAGCGACCAGGCCACGACGCTGCCGGTGCTCGAGATGATCGCCAAGATGGTCACCGTCAAAGCGCACAACATCTGGGGCACCAGCGGCGACGAGACGCGGCGTCTGGCGGCGGTCGACTACGTGCGCAGCGGCCTCGAGAGCGGCGAGCTCAAGCCGGTGATCGACCGCACGTTCCGCTTCGACGAGATGCGCGAGGTGCACCGCTACCTCGAGCAGAACGGCCAGTTCGGCAAGATCGTCGTCACGGTCTGATCGACGCATGCGAGGCGCGCCATGCCAGCCCACCGACTCGCGGGCAAGACCGGGCTCGTGACCGCGGCCGGCCGCGCCGCGGGCCGCGCGACGGCGCTCGCGCTGGCCCGCGACGGCGCGCAGG
>JASLEM010000259.1 GCA_030151165.1 Burkholderiaceae bacterium | reverse complement strand
TACGGCTTGGCCGACGCGAACTGGTTCTTCAGCTCCTCGTCGTCGACGATGCGGCCCTGCTCGAAGTCGATCAGGAACATCTTGCCCGGCTGCAGGCGCCACTTCTTGACGATCTTGTTCTCGGGGATCGCGAGCACGCCCGACTCGGACGCCATCACGACGAGGTCGTCGTCCGTGACGATGTAGCGCGCCGGGCGCAGGCCGTTGCGGTCGAGCGTCGCGCCGATCTGCTTGCCGTCGGTGAACACCATCGCGGCCGGGCCGTCCCACGGCTCCATCATCGCGGCGTGGTACTCGTAGAACGCGCGTCGCCGCACTTCCATCACGGCGTGCTGCTCCCACGCCTCGGGGATCATCATCATCGCGGCGTGCGCGAGCGGGTAGCCCGCCATCGTCAGCAGCTCGAGCGTGTTGTCGAAGGTCGCGGTGTCGGACTGTCCTTCGAAGCTGATCGGATACAGCTTGCGCAGGTCGTCGCCCAGCACCGGCGACTTCATCACCCCCTCGCGGGCGCGCATCCAGTTGAAGTTGCCCTTGACGGTGTTGATCTCGCCGTTGTGCGCGACCATCCGGTACGGGTGGGCCAGCGGCCATTCCGGGAAGGTGTTGGTCGAGAAGCGCTGGTGCACGAGCGCGAGCGCCGAGACGGCTCGCGGGTCGGCGAGGTCCTTGTAGTACTTGCCCACCTGGTCGGCGAGCAGCAGGCCCTTGTAGATGATGGTGCGGCAGCTCATGCTGGGCACGTAGTACTCGCGGCTGTGCGTCAGCTTCAACGCCTGGATCGCGGCCGACGCCGTCTTGCGGATCACGTAAAGCTTGCGTTCGAGCGCATCCGGCACGATCACGTCGGCGCCGCGGCCGATGAAGATCTGGCGCAGCACCGGCTCCTTCGCGCGCACGGTCGGCGACATCGGCATCTCGCGGTCGACCGGCACGTCGCGCCAGCCGAGGAGCACCTGGCCCTCGGCCTTCACCGCACGCTCGAGTTCCTGCTGGCAGGCCAGCCGCGACGCGTGTTCCTTCGGCAGGAAGATCATGCCGACGCCGTACTCGCCGGGCGGCGGGAGCTCGATGCCGGCCTCGGCCATCTCGGCGCGGTAGAGCTCGTCCGGGATCTGGATCAGGATGCCCGCGCCGTCGCCCATCAGCTTGTCGGCGCCGACCGCGCCCCGGTGGTCGAGGTTCTCGAGGATCTTCAGGCCCTGCGCGACGATCGAGTGATCGCGACGCCCCTTCACATGCGCGACGAACCCGACGCCGCAGGCATCGTGCTCGCGCGTCGCGTCATAGAGCCCGCCCGCGGAAGCGGCTGCGATGTCGGTCAACGAGGCGGGAAATCCCGGGGCGGCCGTGCTCATGGCGGATCCTTTGTGAAGCGCTGGAAAAGCCGAAGACTATCGCAGCGCAGCATGACGAGCAAATCCAATCAATAGGGGTCAGCAATATTTAAAGGAATCGCATCGTTGCGGTGCGATATTAATAGGGACATAGTCATATCGACGGTTGGAACGGCCAGAACGCGCACCACGACGGTGAAATATCTTGCGGGACCACGTCGGCGGCGCAGATTCCGCAGCGGGGTTGTCGGAATTGGTGGGACGGTCGAAGGACGCGCCGCCGGCCGTGAAGAGGCGACGGCGCTGCCGGCCACAGCCGCGGCCACGATCAGTCCTGGGCAGGTCATTCAGGCTGGAAGCCCCGCCGCCAAACGCGGTTCAGGGCGGCAGCGCGTCAGGACGCGGCGGCGTCGGCGTCCGTGCGGCGCGGGCGTCCGCGCGGGCGGGGCACGATGTCGCGCCCCAGCTGGATCGACAACCGCCGCTGCCCCTCGACGCCGGCGATCGGCCAGCCGCGCCGAGTCGCCTGCGAGATCGCCTGCGCCTCGCGTTGGCTCACGCCTTCGTCGAGGAAGTTGCGGAAGGCGCCTTCGCGCTCGAACGGCGTGTTGCCCAGCGCCCAGTAGCGCGCGTGATCGACGATCAGCGGGTCGCGCCGGCGCCCGAGGTGATGGGCGCAGCTGGACCAGGCGTAATCGGACGCGTCGGCCACGAGGCCGCTGCGCTGCGGATGGCTGTCGATGTAGCGCATGCAGGCGAGCAGCGAGTCGTCGGGGTCGACGAGTGCCGCGCGGAAGCGCCCTTCCCACAGCGTGCCGGATCGACCGTGCCGCCGGTTGAACGCCGCGACGTAGCGGCGCCCGAGCGACTGCATCATCGTGCCGAGGCCCTCGGCGCTCTCGCGCGGCGTGGCCAGCAGGTGCACGTGGTTGGCCAGCAGCACGTAGGCGTGGACGTCGACCCGCGCCACCAGGCTCGCCTCGCGCAGGTGCGCGCACCACGCCAGCCGATCCTCGTCGTCGACGAAGATCGGCTGTCGGTTGTTGCCGATCTGCATCAGGTGATGCGGAAGACCGGGCAGCGAAAGGCGGGTCAAGCGAGCCATCGGGCCAGTTTAGCTGACCCCTATTCCTGTCCAGCGCGAAAAGATTCAGGCTGTGGCGGGGATCACGACGACGTCCGGCCGAGCGATGCCCACGAGTTGCCGAACAGCGCCTGGCCCGTGAGGCGCTGGTGCTCCTTCAGCGCGAAGCGGTCGGTCATGCCCGCGATGTAGTCGGCCACCGCGCGCGGGCGATCGTCCGCGGACTGGAACTCGTCGCTCATCTCGGCAGGCCGGTCGAGGTAGATCGCGAAGAGCTCCCGCACGACGTCGCGCGCGCGATCGGTCGTCGCCGTCACTGCCGGATGGCGGTAGAGGTTCGCGAACAGGAAGCGCTTGAGCTCGCTGCTCTCGCTGCGCATCCGCGGGCTGAAGCGCATCAGCAGCGGCGCCCGGCGCACGGCGTCGGGGCTGTCGGGCGCCGCGGCGTCGATGGCGGCCTGGCTGGTGTCGATCAGGTCGTAGATCATCTGCGACAGCATGCGGCGCAGCGTCTCGTGCACGAGCCGGCGCGCCGGCAGCGTGCGCAGGCGCGGGTGCGCGTCCAACGCCTCGTCGCGCAGGCGCAGGTACAGCGGCACGTCCTCGAGCTGCGCCCGATCGAGCAGGCCCGAGCGGATGCCGTCGTCGACGTCGTGGCAGTTGTAGGCGATCTCGTCGGCCACATTCGTGAGCTGCGCCTCGAGTCCCGGCTGGAGGCCGGCCACGAAGCGATGGCCCACGCCGCCGGGCTCGATCTCCTCCAGCACGCGCGCCTGCGCCAGCGTGCAGCGCTTCAGGATGCCTTCGCGCGTCTCGAGCGTGAGGTTCAGGCCGTCGAACTCCGGGTAGCGCAGCTCGAGCTCTTCGACGACGCGCAGGCTCTGCAGGTTGTGCTCGAAGCCGCCGTGGTCGCGCATGCAGTCGTCCAGCGCGTCCTGCCCTGCATGGCCGAACGGGGTGTGACCCAGGTCGTGCGCGAGCGCGATGGCCTCCACGAGATCCTCGACCAGCCCCATCGTCCGACCGACCGAGCGCCCGAGTTGCGCCACTTCCAGCGAATGCGTCAGCCGGGTGCGGAACACGTCCCCCTCGTGGTTCAGGAAGACCTGGGTCTTGTAGACGAGGCGCCGGAAGGCGGTCGAGTGGACGATGCGGTCGCGGTCGCGCTGGAACTCCGTGCGCGTCGGCGCCGCGGGCTCGGCG
>JASLEM010000231.1 GCA_030151165.1 Burkholderiaceae bacterium | reverse complement strand
CACTTCGCGCTCGGCAACCTGTTCCGCCGCCGCGGCGAGTTCGAGCGCTCGGTGCGCGTGCACCAGCACCTGCTCGTGCGCGCCGACCTGTCGCAGGCCGACCGCGAGCGCGCGCAGCACGCGCTGGCGCAAGACTTCGTCAAGGCCGGCCTGTTCGACCGCGCCGAGGAGGCCTACAAGGTGCTCGAGGGCACCGCGTACCACACCGAGGCGCGGCTCGCGCTGCTGAACCTCTACGAACGCTCGCGCGACTGGCGCGCCGCCGTCGACACCGCGCAGCAGCTCGAGGCCGCCGGCACCGGCTCGTTCGCGCGCCGCATCTCGCATTACTGGTGCGAGATCGCGCTGACGTCCGAGGAGCAGCACCACCCGGACGAGGCCGAGCGCGCGTTGCAGCACGCGCTGAAGGCCGACCCGTCGTCGGCGCGCCCGTGGATCATGCAGGGCCAGCGCCTGATGCGCGCGGGCAAGCCGCTCGAGGCCTTCGAGGCCTGGAACGAGCTGCGCCTGCGCGACCCGGCCAGCTTCACGCTCGTGGCCGGCGACTACGCCGCCGCCGCGCTCGCCTGCGACCGGGTGGCCGCCGCCAAGGCCGCGCTCGAGAAGCTGCTCGCCGACGCGCCGCGCCTCGACTTCCTCGCCGCCTGGGCGAAGCTCGAAGCCGACCCCGAGGTCTGCGCCAACCGCTACCGCGAGATGCTGCACGCGCACCCGACGCTGTCCGCCGCCCGCGAAGTGCTGTCGCAACCCGCGATCGCCGCCTCGGCCGCCGCGGTCGGGCCGCTCGCCGAGCAGTCGCTGGCCGACGTCCGCACCGCCGTCACCCGCGCGGCCAAGCCGCTGCAGCGTTATCGCTGCGCCGCCTGCGGCTTCGAGGCGCAGCGCCACTTCTGGCAGTGCCCGGGCTGCCTGACCTGGGACAGCTACCCGACCTTGCGCGTCGAGGAACAATGACGCCGGACACGCGGCCGCGCACCGCGGTGCTGCACCAGTGGGTCGGCATGGGCGACCTCGTCTGGCACATCCCGTACTTCCGCAAGGTCGCCGAGACGAGCAGCGGCGGGCAGGTGTCGGTGATCGCGTCGCCGACCACCTTCGCGCGCGACCTGCTCGGCCACGAGCCGTGGGCGCGCGAGGTGATCGACTTCGACCGCCATCCGCGCCGCACCGAGGGCCGCGAAGGCCGCCATCGCGGCGTCGCCGGCCTGTTCCGCATGGGCGACGAGCTGAAGCCGATGGGCTTCGAGCGCATCGTGCTGTTCACGAACCACGGCAACCGCGCGATCGTCGCGTGGTGGGCGGGCATCCCGCGTCGCATCGGCTACGGCACGTCGCTGCTGCAGCGCCTGCTGCTCACGAAGACGCCGTGGATCGAGCAGTACAAGGGCCCGGCCGTGACGGCCTACAAGGACGCCACCGCCTTCGCGATCACGCAAGGCTGGTGCAGCGCGCCGATCCTGCCCAAGCTCGCCGTGCGGCCCGACTCGCTCGCCCGCATGCAGGCCCGGCTCGCCGCGCTGCCGCGGCCGCTGCACGCGCTGTCGATCGGGTCGTCCGAACCGTACAAGCAATGGGGCGAGGCGAGGTTCGCGGCGCTCGCCAACCTGCTCGCCGACCGCGGCCACGGCGTGCTGCTGGTCGGCGGGCCGGCCGAGGGCGAGATGGCGCAGGCGATCCTGAAGCAGGTCACGCCGGCCAACGCCGCGCGCGTGGACGCCCTGACCGACGGCACGGTGTCCGAGACCGTGGCCGCGATGTCGCTCGCGCAGGGCTGCGCCGGCAACGACACCGGCGCCTGCAACATCGCCGCGGCCGTCGACACCCCCACCTTCGTGATCCTCGGACCGCGCCCGCCGCTCGAGCACGATCCCGAGATGCTGAAGCTGATCCAGTCGCCGCGCCTCGAGGACATCACGCCGGCGGACGTCGCGCAACGCCTGTTCGCGGCCGTCTGACCGCCTTTCTTCGCCAACATCCCTTTGACCACCGCCGCCGCACCGAAGACCGCCGTCCTGATCCAGTGGGCCGGCATGGGCGACCTCGTCTGGCACGTGCCCTACTTCCGCCGCGTGGCCGAGACCAGCGCCGACGGCCTCGTCTCCGTCATCGCGCCGCCCAGCACGTTCCCGCGCGAGCTGCTCGGGCACGAGCCGTTCGTGCGCGAGGTGATCGAGTTCGACCGCCGCCCCCGCCGCGAGGAGAAGCGCCGCGGCCGCCACAGCGGGCTCGACGGCCTGCTGCGCTTCGGCGCGGAGCTCGCGCCGAAGCGCTTCGACCGCCTCGTGCTGTTCACGACGCACCCGGGCCGGCCGCTGGTGTCGGCCCTGCGCGCGGGCATCCCGCAACGCATCGGCTTCGGCACGACATGGCTGCAGCGCCAACTGCTCACGAACCGGGGCCGCTGGATCGAACGCTACCGCGGCCCGGCGGTCGCGGCGCACAAGGACGCCACGGCCTTCTGCATCGCGCAGGGATGGTGCGACGCGCCCATCGTGCCGCGCCTGGCCGTGCGCCCCGACGCGCTCGAGCGCATGCAGCGCCGCCTCGCCGGCCTGCCGCGGCCGCTGCACGCGCTAGCGATCGGCTCGTCGGAGCCGTTCAAGCAGTGGGGCGAGGCGAACTTCGCCGCGCTCGCCGACCTGCTCGCCGCGCGCGGCCACGGCGTGCTGCTCGTCGGCGGGCCGGCGGAGCGCGCGCTCGGCCAGGCCATCGCGGCCCGCATCGCGCCCGGGCACCGCGATCGCGTGATGACGCTCACCGACGGCACGGTGGCCGACACCGTGGCCGCGATGTCGCTCGCGCAGACCTGCGTCGGCAACGACACCGGCGCCACCAACATCGCCGCGGCCGTCGCGACGCCCACTTTCGTGCTGCTGGGCCCGCGGCCCGACCTCGAGCACGACCCCGCCACGATGCACATGCTCAAGGCCGCAAACCTGGGCGACCTCTCGCCCGCCGACGTGGCCGCCCGCGCGCTCGCCGCGCTCTGAGCAGCCGCGCAGTCAGCGACGCACCGCGCGTTCGTAGAGCACGTCCGGCCGGCCTTCCTCGTTGTCCGCGCCGTCGCCGAACGCGACCGCCACGAAGCCTTCACGCTCGTAGAAGCGACGGGCGCCGGCGTTCGCCTCGAAGGTGTGGAGACGGATCGGCAGGTTGCGCGGCAGCAGCGCCAGCGCATGCGCGAGCAGCAGCCCGCCCATACCTCGTCCCGTATGCCCGGGCGCGACGTACAGCTGGTCGATCCAGCTCGCGTCGATGCCGCGCTCGACCGCCACGAAGCCGACCACCACGTCGTCCAGGCACGCCACCGCGACATCGCCCCGCCGAGCGACCAGCCCGCCGAGCCACTGTGTGATGTCGTCGTCGCCGTGCGCCAGCGGCGCGTAGGGGATGAACGCACGGCGCGACGACAGGAACACGCGCACGATGTCCGCCAGGTCGTCCGCGCCGGCCGTGCGGATCGACACCGCGGCGCAGGCTTCGCGATCCATCGGCATCGTCCTCGGGTCGCGCCAATGCGCCGATACGCGGCGTGCGGCGTTCAGCCGCCCCGCTCGCCGCGGATGCTGCGCACCAGCGCCGTCGTCGAGTAGCCCGCCACGAACGGGATCGCCAGCGCGCGGCCGCCCCACGAGCGCACCAGCGCGGTCTCGGCGAGCGTCTCCATGTCGTAGTCGCCGCCCTTGACGTAGAGATCGGGCTTCACGCGCGCCAGCAGCGCCACCGGCGTCGGCTCGGCGAAGAAGGTGACGGCGTCGACGCTCGCGAGGCCGGCCAGCACCAGCGCGCGGTCGATGTCGCGGTTGAGCGGCCGCTCCGGCCCCTTGCCGAGGCCGCGCGCCGAAGCGTCGGTGTTGACCGCGACGATCAGGCTGCCGCCGGCCTGGCGCGCCGCGTGCAGGTAGGCGACGTGGCCGCGGTGCAGCACGTCGAACACGCCGTTCGTGAAGACCAGCGGCCGCGGCAGCGCGGCGAGCCGCTCGGCCAGCGCGGCGTCGTCGAGCGCCGCGGCGTCGACCAGCTTGTCCTCGAGCGCCCAGGCGAGGCCGCTCATTCGGCCAGTTCCTCGTAGCTGACCGTCGACGTCCCGAACTTGCCGACGACGATGCCGCCCGCCTTGTTCGCGAGCCGCATGGCCTGCTTGATCGGCATGCCCGCGGCCAGCAGCGTGGCCAGCACGGCGATGACGGTGTCGCCGGCGCCGGTGACGTCGAACACCTCCAGCGCGCGCACGGCCTCGTGCGTGGCGCCTTCGGCATCGAACAGCGTCATGCCGTCTTCCGAGCGCGTCAGCAGCACGGCCTCGACGCCGATCTTCGCGCGCAGCGCGTCGACCCTGGCGCGCAGGTCAGCCTCGTCGCGCCAGGCGCCCGTGACCTGCGCGAGCTCGGCGCGGTTGGGCGTGATGACGCTGGCGCCGGCGTAGCGCGCGTAGTCGCTGCCCTTCGGGTCGACGAGGATCGTCTTGCCGGCCTTCCGTGCGACGTCGATCATGCGCGGGATGTGCGCGAGGCCGCCCTTGCCGTAGTCGGAGAACAGCACGAGGTCGTGCAGCGGGAGCTGTTCGGCGAAGGTGTCGAGCATCTGGCCCAGCACTTCGTGGTCAGGCTCGTTCTCGAAATCGACGCGGATCAGCTGCTGCGCGCGGCCGATCACGCGCAGCTTGACGATGGTCGACAGCTTCGGGTCGTCGCGCAGTGCGGTCTCGACGCCGCGCGCGTGCAGCAGCTCGCGCAGCTTGCGCGCGGCCTCGTCCTGGCCGACGACCGTCAGCAGCGTGACGCGCGCGCCGAGCGTGCGCACGTTGAGCGCGACGTTGGCCGCGCCGCCGAGGCGCTCCTCCTCGCGCTCGACGCGCACCACCGGCACCGGCGCCTCGGGCGAGATGCGGTCGACTGCGCCGTACCAGTAGCGGTCCAGCATCACGTCGCCGACCACCAGCACGCGGCAGCCGGCCAGCGCGTCGCGCGACGGGAACGCCACGGTCGATGCTTCCGGGGGCGCCATCAGGCCAGGCCCATCTCGGACTCGATCAGGCCGCACAGCGTATGGCCGATCAGGATGTGGCCTTCCTGGATGCGCGCGGTGACGTCGTGCGGCACGACGATGGCCGCGTCGCACAGCTTCGCGAGCTGGCCGCCGTCGCGCCCGAGCAGGCCCAGCGTGAAGATGCCGATCTCCTTGGCGGCCTCGACGGCGCGGATCACGTTGCCCGAGTTGCCGGACGTCGAGATCGCGACGAGGCCGTCGCCCGCGCGGCCGAGCGCGACGAGCTGCCGCGCGAAGACGTGCTCGAACGAGTAGTCGTTGCCGATGCAGGTGAGCGCGGAGCTGTCGGTGCTCAGCGCGATGCCGGCGAGCGGGCGGCGATCCTTGATGAAGCGGCCGGTGAGCTCGGAGGCCAGGTGCTGCGAGTCGGCCGCGGAGCCGCCGTTGCCGCAGAACATCAGCTTGCCGCCGCCGGTCAGCACGCGCGCGAGCTGCACGCCGGCGGCCTGGATGTCCGCCTCGAGCAGGTGCAGGCGGGACATCAGTTCCTTGTGCTCGTCAAGGTTGCGGAGGAATAGCGAAGTCATGGCGGGGCCGTCTCAGGAATCGGTCGGCGCGCGGCGCCGGAACAGTCCGGCCGATTATCCATGGGGCGGGCGCCATAATCTCGCCGGCGCGGCCGGGTTTCCGGGTGAAGATCCGTTGCGCCGACCGCGGGCCGACGCCACCGCCCCGCCGCAGACCCAAGGAAAAGATGAGTTCCGACGCCAAGACCGCTCCGCGCATCGTCATGTGCATGAAGTGGGGCACGAAGTACGGCCCCGAATACGTCAACCGTCTCTACGGGATGGTGAGCCGTCACCTGCGCGGCGAGTTCCAGTTCGTCTGCCTGACCGACTCCGACGAAGGCATCCGCCCCGAAGTGCGCTGCCTGCCGATCCCCGACCTCGCGCTGCCCGACGGCCTGCCCGAGCGCGGCTGGAAGAAGCTCACCACCTTCGAGGCCGACCTGCACGGCCTCAAGGGGACGGCGCTGTTCCTCGACATCGACATCGTGATCGTCGACGACATCACGCCGTTCTTCCAGTACCCCGGCGAGTTCCTCATCATCCACGACTGGAAGCGGCCGTGGCGCATCACCGGCAACTCGTCGGTCTACCGGTTCGAGATCGGCGCGCACGCCGACGTCCTCGCGAAGTTCCGTGCCGAGTCCGCCGCGATGCGCGCGGCCTACCGCAACGAGCAGGCCTACCTGTCGGCCGTGCTGTACGACCAGGGCAAGCTGAAGTACTGGCCCGCGCCGTGGTGCGCGAGCTTCAAGTACCACAGCATCGCGCGCTTCCCGCTGAACTACCTGCGCGCGCCGTCGATCCCGAAGGGCGCGCGCATCGTCGTCTTCCACGGCGTGATGAACCCGCCCGACGCCCTGGCCGGGCGCAGCAACGGCAACTGGCGCCACGCGAAGGCGTCGCCGTGGATCGCCGAGCACTGGAAGGAATGACCGCCCGATGGGCCCCGGATCGTCGCCGCCGACGTTCTTCGGCTACTGGTCGGGCGAGCTGCCGCTCGTCGCGCAGCTGCATTTCCGCAGCTTCCTGCGCCACCACCCCGAGTCGAGCTACGAGCTCTGGCTGGACGAGGACACCTGGAGCGCCATCGGCCACCCCGAGCTGCAGTGGCTGAAGTCGCACCCGCGCATCACGGTGCGCGGCTTCTCGCTGAACCGGCTGATCGAGCGCCACGTCGGCGCGCGCCGCGTCGACGCCGAGCCGCGCTTCGAGCGCCTGCGCCGCGCCGGGCACGCGCTGCATCGCGTCGTGCGGCCGGCGTGGACGCGCCGCAAGGCCTGGGACCACGAGCAGTTCGGGCTGACCTACATGCACTCGTCGCGCCTGTTCCCGGGCTTCGCCGCCGACCCGGGCTACCGCGCCGACATCGCCCGCCTGCTCATCCCGCACGAGCACTACACGCAGCCGAGCGTCGCCTGCGGGCTCGACACCTGCTTCCTGGCGGACTTCGGCACGCTGTGCGGCCCCGCGGCGTTCGTCTTCCGACGCGAGCGCCACGGCTTCGCCGACAACGCCGTCGTCTACCTGCCCGGCCCGAGCTGGGGCACGGCGCTGGTGCGCAAGGCGGTCGCGCTCGAGACCTTCCGCCCCTGGATCCTGTTGAGCGACGCGACATGCGCCGAGCTGGGCATCACCGTGCATCCGGGGCGCCTGCTCGACCCGCTGCGCGATCCGACCTCGCTGCTGTACGGCGACACCGCCACGTTCTTCGGCGCGCGCCGCAACCTCGCGCTGGATCTCCACGCGCTGTCGATCGAGCGCCACCTCGGCGTCCACTGGCACGCGGACTGGAGCGCGAAGCCCGCTCCGACGTCGATCTACGCGGGCCTGCTGAAAGCCGTCGAGGACGCGGGCACCGCCTGAACGCGGATCGGCGCGCCCGTTTCCCGCGTGCGTTGATGCGCGCTTGCGTGGGCCGGAACACACAGTCACAAGAACGATGCCCCGCCTCTTCCGATTTGTGAAGAGAGGGTCAACGTGGGGCGCCGAGAATGCGTTGTCGGGTCATGCAGCGCGTTTCGCGCCGCACCGGGTCGCAGCGCCCCTTCGCGCTCAAAACGCCTTCATCATTCGAGGACGCCCCATGTTCAAACGTATCCTGGTCGCTCTGCTGGCCTTCTTCGCCTTCTCCGTGTTCGCCGCCGACGCCAACAATGCGTCGCAGGCCGATCTCGAAGCGATCAAGGGCATCGGCCCCGCGATCGCCACCAAGATCATCGACGAGCGCGCCAAGGGCCCCTTCAAGGACTGGCCGGACCTCGTCAACCGCGTCAAGGGCATCGGCAACACCAGCGCCGGCAAGCTGTCGACCGCCGGCCTGACCGTCAACGGCACGACCTACAGCGGCGCGCCGGCCCCGGCCACCGCCCCGGCCAAGACGACCAAGGCGACCACCGCCCCGGCGCCCGTGACGCCCGCCGCGCCCGCGACCCCGGCCGTCGCCACGACCGCCACCGCCGCGCCGGCCGCCGCCGCGTCGACCGCGAACCCGAAGGTCGGCACGCTCGTGAAGACGTCGACGATCTCGACCGCGTCCGCGCCCGCCGCCGCCGCGCCGGCCAGCAGCGCCAAGGAACTGAAGAAGGCTGCCGCCGACGCCAAGAAGGCGGACAAGGCCGCGAAGAAGGCCGCCAAGGCCGCCTCGGCCGCGTCCAAGTAAGAGGACGCGCGGCGGCCGGGCCTCGCGCCCGGCCGCCGTCGACACCGCGCCGATGGCCGGCGATCATCCGTGCGCGCACTTCGAGAGGAGTGCGCGCACGGTCGTTTCCGGCCCGGCGCAGCCAGCGCATCGGGAATGGCGGTTGCCGCGACGAGGCGCCCCCGGGACGCCGACAAGTTCAAGATTCCAAGGAGACACGACATGGTCAGCAAGAACACCCTGTGCCTGTGGTTCGAGCGCGACGCCGAGGCGGCCGCGCGGTTCTACGCGAGCACGTTCCCCGACAGCACCGTCGGCGCCGTGCACCGCGCGCCGGGCGACTATCCCGACGGCCACGAAGGCGACGTCCTGACCGTGGAGTTCACCGTCGTCGGCATCCCGTGCATCGGCCTCAACGGCGGGCCGCAGTTCAAGCACAGCGAGGCGTTCTCGTTCCAGATCGCGACCGACGACCAGGCCGAGACCGACCGCCTGTGGAACGCGATCGTCGGCAACGGCGGCCAGGAAAGCGCGTGCGGCTGGTGCAAGGATCGCTGGGGCCTGTCGTGGCAGATCACGCCGCGCGCGCTCACCGACGCCATGACCGACCCCGATCGCGCGGCCGCCAAACGCGTGTTCGCCGCGATGATGAAGATGCGCAAGATCGACATCGCGACGATCGAGGCCGCGCGGCGCGGCTGACGCGGCCGCGGAGCCGGTCAGGTCGACGGCAGCCCGAAGAACTCGCGCACCTCGTCGGCGCGGCGCAGGGTGTCGGCGTCGCCGAGCGCCATCAGCTCGCGCGTGAACTCGGCCTCGAACAGCAGGTAGCTCGCGAGCGCCGAGCCGCTGCCGCTGGCCGAATCCTTGTGCACGCCGATCGCGCCCAGCAGCGCGCGGATCGACGCCGGCAGCGTACCGAGGTGGCGCGCGGCGATGTCGTCGATGCGCTCCGACGGCGAGATCAGCAGCAGCTTCACCGGCCGCAGCGACGCGTGCGTGCGCAGTTCCTCCGGGATCAGCGCGAGCGTGGTGTTGATGCGCTCCAGGCGCTCGGCATCGACGGCCAGCGCGTCAAGGAAGATGCTCGAGAGCGCGTGGCCACCGATCTGCGCGATCGACGGGTACGCGGTGCTCACGTTCGCGCGCAGCCCCGCGGGCTCGCGCATGCGGCCGGCGCCGATCACGAGGATGCGATCGGCGCCGAGGTGGATCGCCGGCGAGATCGGCGCCGTCTGGCGCATCGAGCCGTCGCCGAACCACTCGTCCTGGCCCGCGATCGGCAACTGCATCGCGGGGAACATGAACGGGATCGCGGCCGACGCGAGCAGGTGCGCCATCGTGATCGGCCCGCGCACCGCGAGCCGGTTCGAGCGAATCCACGGCTGCAGCTCGGACGCCGACTCGTAGAACGTCACATGGCTGCCGGAGCTGTAGCTCGAGGCGCTCACCGCCAGCGCGTCGAGGTGGCCGTCGGCGATCAGGCGCTCGACGCGCGGCAGGTCGATCATCTCGGCCAGCAGGCCGTGCAGCGGGCGGTTGTCCAGCAGCGAGCGCGGCCGCAGCTTGCGCATGCGCGCGATCGCCCAGCCCATCGACATCATCGTCAGCCAGCGCGCGCCGCTGCGGATCACGCCGAACGAGTCGGTGCGGTAGACCTGTTCCACATGGATGTTCTGCCACACGTCGACCAGCCGGGAGAGGCCGCCGTCCGGCATGTCCGCTGCAGTCGCCAGTGCGGCGGCATTGAGCGCGCCGGCCGACGTTCCCGAGAACACGCGGTACGGATTGCCCGCCGGCGCCCCCGCCGCGGCGCGCAGCCGCGCGATGGCGCGCAACACGCC
>JASLEM010000137.1 GCA_030151165.1 Burkholderiaceae bacterium | reverse complement strand
ATGGCAGCGAGCTTACCGCGCGTCGCGCGGCCGGACGTCCAACCCGCCCGCAGTGGCATCGGCGACTGCGCCAGCGTGCCGCGGGCGATCTCGCGAGAATGCAGGGCATGCATTCCCGTTCCCGCTCCCTGCTTCGTCCCGCCCTCGTTCGCGCGAGCCTGTGCGCCGCGCTCGCCGCCATCGGCGTCGCCGCGACGGCCGCGGACATGTCCTCGCCGCCGCCCGTCGTCATCGACGCCGACGCGATCGTCGTCGATCGCACGCAGGTCGAGTGGTCCGAGGCCTACCTGCAATGGATCGCCACGTTCGCGCGCGGCAACAGCCCGGTGTCCGACACCACCGGCGCGCAGTGCGCCGTGCGGCAGGAGGGCGACGTGTGGTTCCTGGCGACGTCCGACGGCACCGCGCCGGTGGAGCGAAGCTGCACGATCCCCGCGGGCAAGACGCTGTTCGTGCCGATCGCCACGACGCTGGAGCGCTCGGGCAACAAGGAGCCGGTCTGCGAGACCATGGTGCGCATCGCCGCCGGCAGCCTCGCGCACTCGACGCAGCTCACGATGACGGTCGACGGCATCGCGATCGACAACCTGCCCAGCCACCGCCTGGCCACCGGCGACTGCTTTGCGCTCGGCGTGCGCCAGGTGCCGCGCTCGACCGCGAAGACGGCCGTCGCGGACGGCTACTACGTGATGCTGGCGCCGCTCACGGCGGGCCAGCACACGCTCGTCGTCGGCGGCCGCTACGACAACACGACGCTGTCGACCACGTACCGCCTCGACGTCCACTGAACGCGGCCGGCGCCGGCCGCGCAGGCGTCACTTCTTCTCGAGCTCGCGGCGGTTCTCGATGATCTTCGAGATCAGGCCGTACTCGATGGCCTCTTCCGGCGACATCCAGTTGTCGCGCTCGATGTCGACCAGCACCTTCTCGTAGGGCTGGCCGGTCTCGCGCGAGATGACCCTGGCGATGCGTTCGCGCGCCTTGATGATCTCGCGCGCCATGATCGCGATGTCGGTGGCCTGGCCGCCGGCGCCGCCGCTGGGCTGGTGGATCAGGAAGCGCGTCTGCGGCAGGCAGAAGCGGCGTTCCTTGGGCACCGACAGGAACAGGTGGGTGGCCGCGCTGCCGACCCAGCCGGTGCCGATCATGCGCACCGGCGCGGTGATGAAGCGGATGACGTCGTGCACGGTGTCGCCCGACTCGAGGTGGCCGCCGGGCGAGGAGACGAGCATGTCGATCGGCTCGTCCGGCGCCGCGGCGTCGAGCGCGATGAGGCGGCGCACCGTGTCGGCGGCCGACTGGTCGTTGATCGTGCCGAAGACCAGCACCGTGCGCGACTTGAACGCCTTTTCTTCGAGGAAGGAGCTGCGGGCGTCGGTGTGCGCCGCGGCGGGCGGGGGGGATTCCATGTGCATTTGAACGAGCTCCGGATTTGTCTCAGGTGCCAAGCGTACCGCGTAATCCGGTGCCCCTCGCCGCGCAGGGCTGTGGCCGGGCAGCGCGCCGGGCCGAGGCCCGTCGCGCTGCGACCCGCGTCGTGCCGTTCAGTCGACCGTGACGCGCGTGCCCTTGACCGTGCCGCCGATGTGCTCGAGCAGCGTCGTGCCGTCGGCCGCGTACTGGTCGATGGTGAACGGGCCTTCGTAGGTGTTGCCGGCGCGATCCAGCGTGACCGACTCGTGGAACACGGCCGGCCCGAGGTAGGCGCCGCCGGCCCAGGCGAGCGCGAGATGGTTGAGCTTGAACGCGCGCGGGCCGGAACGCTTCCACACGCCCATGCAGACGTCCCCGGTGCTCGGGTCGCGGCCGCCGGACACCATCGTCTCGGTGCCGTCGTCGTGCCATTGCACCGTGCCGAAGTCGGTCTCCACGCCGAGCGGGATCGGGCCGGGGTAGGCGGTGCCGTCGGACGTGAACGTGACCTTCCACAGGCCGACGATCGCGTCGTTGAACGGCAGTCCGCCGCGCAGCTCGTGCCAGTTCGCCGGCGAGTGGCCGCCGTTGCCGGGCATGCTGCATCCGGCCATCGCCTGCCCGGCGCCGAGCGACGTCAGCGCCGCGACGGCCAGGCCCATGATCCACTTCGATTGCTTGTTGTCCATGATGTCCTCGCTCCTTTGATGGGGTGCGAGCGCGCCCGTGATCGGCCCTGTGCCGGGGTTCAGCTCGCGGTGGCGATCGTGCAAGCGTCGGCGCGCCGGCGCCAGTCCCACGCGGCGAATGCGGTCTTTGGCGACATGAATGCGGCATCCGCCCGCGCGAACGCCGTCCGCCGCGCGCGATTCGCCCGCGGCCAGGCGCGTTCGCCGTCCGGATCGGGGCGCTCGCCGCAAAGTTGCCGGCGCCTGCCGGCCGAGGAGATACTTTGGCCATGGATTCGCCGACCGTCCCGCGCCCATCGGCTGCCGCGCTCCTTCGCCGCCTGTATGGCGGCGTCTCGCGCGAGGGGCTGGTCGCGGCCGTCGGGCTGGTGGTGGTCTTCTCGTTCGGCCGCTCGCTGTGGGACATGTTCGATGAAATCCGCGACGTCGGCGCCCTGCCGGCCGTCGCCGGCATGCTGATCGACCTGCTCGGGCAGCTGCTCACCGCCGCGGCGATGATCCTGCTGATCGCGCCGGTGCTGCACCTCGGGCCGCCGCACGGCTCGCGGCGCGCGCTGGCGCTGGCGGCGGCGCTGGTGGTCGCCGCGATCGTCGCTGCGGTCGTTCGCATCGTCTACATGCACTGGCTGCAGCCGGCCGACGGCGATCCGTCGATCAGGCGCATGCTGCACCAGGTGTTGCTGCGCTACGCGGTGCGCTACGGCTACCTGGCGGCGTTGTTCGTGTTCGCGACGGAGCTGCATCGGCGGGCGTTGCGCAGCCTGTCCGAGCTGCATCGCGCCGAGCGGGATCGCCTGGCGCTCGAACGCGAGACGGCCGCGGCGCAGCTGCAGGTGCTGCAGGCGCAGATCGAGCCGCACTTCCTGTTCAACTCGCTGGCCAACGTGCGGCGCCTCTACCAGACCGACGCCACCGCCGGCCGCGACATGCTCGACAACCTGATGCGCTATCTCGAGACCGCGCTGCCGCGCATGCGCGACGAGACGTCCACGCTCGAGCGCGAACGTTCGCTGATCGGCGCGTTCCTGAACGTGCAGAAGATCCGCATGGGACGGCGCCTGAGCTTCGAGATCGACATGCCGACCGAGCTCGAGGCGCGCGAGGTGCCCCCGATGATGTTGATGACGCTCGTCGAGAACGCGCTCAAGCACGGACTCGGCCCGCTGCCCGAAGGCGGCATGGTGCGCGTGGAGGCGCGCCACGACGGCGGCGAGCTCGTGCTGCGGGTGGCCGACAGCGGCGTGGGCTTCGGCAGCAGCGTCTCCGGCGCGGGCACCGGGCTCGCCAACATCCGCAGCCGCCTCGACGCGATGTTCGGCGACCGCGCCACGCTGGAGCTGTCGTCCAACCTGCCGCGCGGCGTGACGGCGACGCTGCGCCTGCCGCTCGCGACGGAGGCGGCATGAGCGA
>JASLEM010000078.1 GCA_030151165.1 Burkholderiaceae bacterium | reverse complement strand
CGCGAGCTGCGGCGGCGCCTCGAAGTGCACGCGCATGAAGAAGCGCCCGGTCGCGCCGGGGCCGATCAGGTCGCCGAACTGCTGCGAGTCGATGATGTTGCAGCCGGCCTGGAACAGCAGGCCGGAGACGGCGTGGACGATCCCCTTGGTGTCGCGGCACGACAGCTTGAGGACGAATTCGCGCTCGCGGGAAGGGGACGCTTGCATGGCCGGCATTGTAAGGAAGACCGCGCCGCGCCCGCTTCGCCGCTCGTGGAGGCTCGCCCGACGGGCACGGCGGTTGCTATCCCCGCTCGACCACGCCGCTGCCGGAGACCGCAGCGCGCGCGGTCCCGGTCGACCCGCCGGCTGTCCGGCCCTGCCCTCACAAGAAGAATCCCATGCCCGCCGTCTCGACACCTCTCCAGCGCGCGCTCGCGGCCGCCGCGTTCGCGCTGCTGTCGGCCTGCTCGTCGCTGCCGACCATCCCGATCGACGACCCGCAGGCCGCGGCGCAGGCGCCCGGCACCGACGACGTCCGCATCAGCGGCTCGCACGGCGCGCTGTCGGACGCCGCGCGCGACCGCATCCTCGCGCGGCTGAAGGCGCAGGGCGAGGACACCGACATCTTCGAGCGCCACCTCGCCTACGAGCAGGAGATCGTCGGCGCGCCGCTCGTCGCGGGCAACAAGGTCACGCTGCTGCAGGACGGGCCGTCGACCTACCAGGCGCTCTACGCCGCGATGGCCGGCGCGACCAACTCGATCGACATGGAGAGCTACATCATCGAGGACGACGAGGTCGGCCGGCGCTTCGCCAGGGAGCTCGTCGCGGCGCACGACCGCGGCGTCGTCGTCAACCTGATCTACGACAGCGTCGGCTCGAGCGGCACGCCGCGGGCGTACTTCGACGACCTGAAGGCGCACGGCGTCAACGTCCTCGAGTTCAACCCGATCGACCCGCTGCACGCGCGCACCGGCTGGGACATCAACAACCGCGACCACCGCAAGCTCACCGTGATCGACGGCCGCACCGCGTTCGTCGGCGGCATCAACATCAGCAGCGTCTACTCGGGCGGCTCGTTCAGCCAGCATTCGAAGGAGAACCCCGGCCACGGCCAGACCGTGCCGTGGCGCGACACCGACGTGCAGGTCGACGGCCCCGCCGCCGCCGACTTCCAGAAGCTGTTCATGGACACCTGGCAGCGCCAGAAGGGCCCGCCGATGGCGAGCGCCGACTACTTCCCGGCCGTCGCGCGCCAGGGCGACGTCGTCGTGCGCGCGATCGGCGGCACCGCGACCGAGCCGTACAGCCAGATCTACGCGACGCTGATCTCGGCGATCCGCAGCGCGTCGACGTCGATCCTGCTGTCCAACGCCTACTTCGACCCCGACCCGCAGCTGCTCACCGCGCTCGCCGACGCGGCGCGGCGCGGCGTCGACGTCCAGTTGCTGCTCCCGAGCGTGAGCGACACCTGGCTCGTGATCGCCGCCGGCCGCCGCCACTACGGCGAGCTGCTGAAGGCGGGCGTGAAGATCTACCAGCGCCAGGGCGCGCTGCTGCACGCGAAGACGACGCTGATCGACGGCGTCTGGTGCGCGGTCGGCTCGACCAACCTCGACTGGCGCAGCTTCCTGCACAACGACGAGGTCGACGCGATCGTGCTGAGCGCGAGCTTCGGCGACGGCATGAAGGCGGCGTTCCAGCAGGACCTCGCCGAGTCGACGCCGCTGACGCTCGATCAATGGGAACACCGGCCGATGACGCAACGCGTGCAGGAAATGGCCACCGGGATGTGGGAATATTGGCTATGACTTCGACCGCACACGCCACGCGAATTTCGCCCTCGCTTTCGTCCATCGGCTCCGCGCCGTCGCCCGCGCGCCTCACGCGCTGGTTCGCCGCCGCGCTGCTCGCCGCCGCGTCGCACGCCGCGTTCGCGCAGGACGCGTCGGCGCCGTCGGGCGCGACGGCCTCGCCCGGCGCCACCGCGCTGCGCGCGCGCTACGACGGCCTGGCCGACAAGCTCGCCCACAACGCGTTCGGCCGGCCGGTGGTGCTCGAGTCGAAGCAGGAGTCGGATCGGCTGCAGGGCGAGATCGTCGCGCGCGTCGACCAGCCGTTCCCGATGGTGCAGAAGGCGCTCCAGGGCACCGACAACTGGTGCTCGATCCTGATCCTGCACCTCAACGTCAAGATGTGCCACGCGCTGCCGGCCGGCCTCGACATGGCCCTCGGCCGCAAGTACGACCAGCCGGTCGACGACGCCTACAAGCTGCACTTCGACTACAAGCTCGAGGCCGCGACGCCCGACTACCTGCGCGCGGGCCTCAGCTCGCCCGACGGCCCGCTCGGCACGAAGGATTACCGCATCGCGGTGGAGGCGACGCCGCTCGACGCCACGCACACGATCCTCACGATGAGCTACGCCTACGGCTTCGGCTTCACGGCGCGCGTCGCGATGAACGCCTACCTGTCGACGGCCGGCGCGGACAAGGTCGGCTTCAGCGTCACCGGCAAGGACGACGAGGGCAAGCCGATCTACGTCGGCGGCGTGCGGGGGCTCGTCGAGCGCAACACGATGCGCTACTACCTCGCGATCGACGACTACGTCGCCGCCCCCGCGCCGTCGCAGCTCGAGCAGCGCCTCAACACCTGGTTCGACGCGACCGACCGCTACCCGCGCCAGCTGCACGAGGTCGAGAAGGCGGACTACCTGGCGATGAAGAAGGTCGAGGCCAAGCGCTGAGACCGTGCCCGCCGCACGCGGCCGGCGGGCTCGAACCGGCTGGCGCGCGTGATGCGAGCCGTGTCGCGTCGATGCCGGCTCAGCGCCGCGCGATGTAGGTCCGCAGCGCGAAGCCGCCTTCGGGCATGCCGCGGCACAGCGGCGAGTCGTGGCCGTTGTCCAGCTCGAACTCCTCGCGCGCCGTCCACGTCCACCACGCGTCGCTGCCGCAGTCGTTGCCGTCGTGCAGGCGCACCAGCGAGCGCATCAGCACGCCGTCCAGCTGCAGGGCGATCGCTTCGTCCGCGGAGCCGCCGGCGATCAGCGGAAACGACAGGCGGCGCGCGGCGTACGGCGGCTTGTCGTCGGCGAGCCAGGCCGCGTAGGTGGATTGCAGCGCGTGGCGGCGGCATTCGCGCAGCACGATGACGCGCGACTCGGAGACGCGGTGGATCGACACGTCGGCGCTGTCCACCTCGTCGCCGAGCGGCACGGCGCAGGTCGACGCGAGCGTCGGCAGGATCGCGTGCAGCAGGCGGTCGTCGGTCGACTTGTTCTGGAAGCGGATCGCGATCTGCGGCCGGTCGGCCTCGATCGGCGGCGGCACCGCGGACTCCGGCTGCGTGCCCTTGCGCACCAGCGCGCCCGGCGTGCCGATGCGCGACTGCAGGTCGTCCATCTTCAGCAGCGCGGCTTTCAGCCCGGCCAGCGACAGCGTGAAGCGCTCCGGGCCGAACTGCACCTCGGCACTCCCGGCCTCCAGCATCGCGGGGACGAGCTTCGCCGCGGCCGCGTCGGCCAGGTTCTCCGTGGTCGGTTGCGTGACCTCGAGCTTGCCCGCGCGGATCCGGAAGCTCGATGCCGCGCCGCGGTCGTGCACCAAGGCCGTCACGCGCGCGCGGACGGGCGTGCGCGGGCCCGCATCGCGCGACAGCCACAGCTCCACCGGCGCCGATCCGCTGGCCTCGGCCTGGAAGCCGATGGCCTCGCAGGCGCGGGTGTTGTCGCAGGTGACGGCCCAGTCCTTGAAGACGAAGGTCTCGGCGTGCGCCGCGAGCCCGGCGAACGACAGGCCGACTGCGAAGGCCAGGAAGCGCAGGCGTCGAAGGACGGCGATGGAATCGATCGGCAAGAGCGGCATGGGCGGCATGGGGCGGCGGGTGGCGGTTGCGAACGGCAGCCATGAGACTAAACGAAATCGCACGCACCCCACCCGCGCGGAACCGGGCAGAAATCGACGCGTTGGCGCCGGGCGGTTGTCGATGCCCGGCGCGACAATGGGTCGATGGACAGATCACAGACGTCGGCCTTCGAGTTGCGCGCCGAGGAACGGTGCCGCGAGGCGTTCACCTTCGCCGCGCGGGTGCGGCGCACGGGCGCGTCACGCACGCGCGACGCCGACGGAGCCCGCACGTGAGCATCGCCCCCTACCTGCGCGAGATCGGCCGCGGCAAGGACGGCGCGCGTTCGCTGACCCGCGAGCAGGCCGCCGACCTGATGGCGCGGCTGCTCGACGGCCAGGTGAGCGACATCGAGGCCGGCGCCTTCGCCATCGCGATGCGCATCAAGGGTGAAACCCCCGCGGAGCTCGCCGGCTTCATGGACGCCGTCGCGCCGCGCCTGCTGCCCCTGCCCGCGCCGCCGACCGGGGCGGGCGCGGTCGTGCTGCCGTCGTACAACGGCGCGCGCAAGCTGCCCAACCTCGTGCCGCTGCTCGCGCTGCAGCTCGCGCGCGCGGGCCTGCCGGTGCTCGTGCACGGCCTCGAGGAAGATCCCGGGCGCGTGACCACCGCGGCCGTCTTCGACGCGTTGGGCCTGCCCGCGGTGCGCGACGCCGCGGGCGTCGCCGCGCGCTGGGCCGCGGGCACGCCGGCCTTCATCGCGACCACCGAGCTGCACCCGTCGCTCACTCGGATGCTCGCGCTGCGTCGCGTGATCGGTCTGCGCAACCCCGCGCACTCGCTCGCGAAGCTGCTGCCGGCGCTCGGCACGCGGCGCGACGCCGTGCGTGTCGTCAACCACACGCACCCGGCCTATGCGGAGAGCCTCGGCGAATTCCTCTCGCTGACGCAGGCGACCGCGTTGCTGATGCGCGGCACCGAGGGCGAACCGGTGGCCGACGCGCGGCGCTGCCCGAAGCTGACGGCCTTCCTCGCGGGCGTCGAGCAGCCAGCGTTGTCGGTCGACGCGCAGGGCGGCTCGCTCGCGAGCCTGCCCGAGCTGCCGTCGGCCATCGACGCCGGCACCACGGCGCGCTACGTCGAGGCGGTGATGGCCGGCGCGAAGCCGCTGCCCGCGCCGATCGAGACGCAGGTGGCGGCGTTGCGGGCGTTGGCGGCCGCGGCGGTCGACGCATCGGCCTGACGCGTTTGTTCGACGGGTCTGCCGGATGTGCCTGCTCGACACGCCTGCCGTGGCTCGCGTCGATCAGACGCCCTGCGCTGCCGCCTGCTCGCGCGCATACCGCGCCGGCGGCAGCCCGACGTGCCGGGTGAACGCGACGCTGAAGGTGCTCGCCGAGCTGTAGCCGACGCGCTCCGCCACTTCGGCGATGCCACGGTCGTGGCGCCGCAGCAGGTTCTTCGCCAGCGCCATCCGCCAGGCGAGCAGGTATTCCATCGGGGCGACGCCGACCGCGCGGCTGAAGCGCTCGAAGAAGGCCGAGCGGGACAGCGCGGCCTCTTTCGCGAGCTGCGCCACGGTCCACGGTTGCGTCGGGTGCTCGTGCATCCGCCGGATGGCGAGCGCGAGGCGCGGGTCGGCCAGGCCGCGCAGGAGGCCTGGCGACGCGGCCGGCCCTGCGGTCGACCGCAGCGCCTCGATCAGCAGCACTTCCAGCAGCCGCTCGAGGATCACGTCGCGCGCGGGCCGCCGTTCGCGCGACTCGTCGCCGACCAGCTGCACGAGCGTGGCCAGCCGCCGTTCGCCGCGGACATGCACCAGCTGCGGCAGCAGCGACACCAGCAGCGCGGCGTCCGGCGAGCCGAAGGCGCAGTAGCCGACCAGGAACCGGACGTCCGGCGTGGCGTCCCGCGCGCCGAGGCGGAATTCGCCGTCCGGCTGTTTGACCGGCGGCGGGTCGTCGGCGTCGCCCCAGGTCGCGGCCTCGACGCTGGCCATCGTGAAGCCTTGCACGGAGGGCAGCAGCACGAAGTCGCCGGCTTCGAGGAGCAGCGGCTCGCGGCCATCGCTGTCCAGCCGGCACGAGCCGTCGAGGATCACGCAGTAGAACGGGCGTCCGGCTTCCGAGCGGCGGACGCGCCACGCGCCCGCGCCGGCGACGACTTTCGAGAACGGCGCGCCCGGCTGGAGCAACGCGACGACTTCCGCGAGTGGATCGATCATCGCCGGACTCCTGCAAACTTATCCTGGACTTTCGATTGTAGTCAGTCCGGCAGAGGCGGCCTATCGTTCCGCCATCGATCACCCCACCGAATGGAAACCTCATGAAAACCGTCCTGATCACCGGCTGCTCGTCCGGCTTCGGCCTCGAGACCGCGACGCTGTTCCTCGACCGCGGCTGGAAGGTCGTCGCCACGATGCGCGCGCCGCGAGACGACGTGCTGCCGCGCTCCGACCGCCTGCGCGTGCTGGCGCTCGATGTCACCGACGCGCAGGCCGTCCGGCAGGCGGTGGCGGCGGCCGGGCCGATCGACGTGCTGGTCAACAACGCCGGCATCGGCGTGCTGGGCGCGCTCGAGGGCACGGCGATGGCCACCGCGCGCGAGGTCTTCGAGACCAACACGCTCGGCACCATCGCGATGACCCAGGCGGTGCTGCCGCAGTTCCGCGAACGGCGGGCCGGCGTCGTCGTGAACGTGACGTCGAGCGTGACGCTGAAGTCGCTGCCGCTGCTGTCCGTCTACACGGCGAGCAAGGCGGCGGTCAACGCGTTCACCGAGTCGCTGGCGTTCGAGCTGCGGCCGTTCGGCGTGCGGGCGTGCCTCGTGCTGCCCGGGCGCGCGCCCGAGACGAAGTTCGGCGAGAACGCGCAACCCCGCATGCAGCACGGCATCCCCGAGGCGTACAGCGATCTTGCGCAGGACGTGTTCGCGGCGTGGGCGAAGTCGACCGCGATCACCCGGTCGGCGGACGTGGCCGAGGCGGTGTGGCGCGCGGCGACCGACGCGTCGGCCCCGATGCGAATCGCCGCGGGCGCCGACGCGATCGCGTTGATGGATCCTGCCTGAGCGCGCTCAGTTCACGCCATCGAGCAGCTTCGCGCGCAACGTGGCGGCATCGGCGACACCCCCCTGCCGTCGCACGACCGCGCCGTCCTTGAACGTGAGGAAGAACGGCACGCTCGCGACGCCCTGGCTGCGCGCGAACGCGTCGCCGCCCACGGCACTGCGCGACGCATAGGCCACGCGCAGGAAGCGCGTGTTGGCGGCGTCGGCGGAGAGCGCGTCGAAGGCGGCGCTGGCCTTCGCGCAGGTCGGGCAGCCCTTGTCGAGCGCGGTGAGCTGGACGACGACGACACCGCTGCCATGCGCCACCGCGTCCGCCGCGGCGCCCGGCGGCACGACCTGCACGCCACGCGGTGCGGCTTTGGGGGCCGCGCCGGCGTCGGCGGTCTTCGCGCGTTTGCCCTGCGCGTAGCGCTCGAGCGCGCCGAGGTCGAAGCCGTCCGGCGACACCGCCTGGATGATCTTGATCGCCGAGCCGAAGTTCAGCTCCCACGTGCCGATCCGCACCGCGACGATCGCGTCGCGCCGGTAGCCGATGACGTAGGCGCCGTGGTCGCCGTACGCGCGCGTGCCCAGCTGGTGGGCCGGGTCGAACTCGCGCGCCCACCAGAAGCTCTCGTCCTCGTGGTCGCTGGCGGTGCGGCACGGCGCCTCGCACACGGCCAACACCGCGAAGCCTTGCGCCTTCAGCTGCTCGACGTAGTGGCGCTCGATCAGCAGCAGGCTCTCGTCAGGCCCGTGGCGGTATTGCAGCAGCCGCGCGCGCCCGCGGTACGGCAGGCCGACGCGGCTCACGCGATCGTCGCTGTCGAGACCGCGGTCGGGCGGGCTGATCGGCAGCGTGCCCTGCTCGATCGCGCTCGCGGTGTGGCCGACGTCGATTGCGTTGGGGAAAGGCTGCAGCACGATGTCGGCGGCCGGCGAGGGCGCTTGCACCGGCGCGCTCGGCCCCGGCGCAACGATCGTGATCGGCGACGCCCCTCGCGGCGCCGATGCGGGCATGGACGCCGCGGCGCTTTCCGCGTTCGACGTGCCTGTGCAGGCGAGCCCGGCGAACGCGATCGCGGCGAATGCGGTTCGCCGGTGGGAGCGCGGACGCGACGGCATCGCGCGAAGGCGGAAGGTGATGGTCATGGAGGCCCCTGTCGCGGCCAGTCTAAGGGCGAACGCCCTTGACGTGGGTCGCGTCGGCGTGACGCCCTGCACGCCGGACGCCGTGCGAAAGGCCGTCGACGCGCTGCGCGTGACGATGGCGTCGACTCGCCGGCGCTCACGCCGCCGGCAGCGCCAGTCCGAACGTCGACCCGTGCCCCGCCACGCTCTGCACCGTGATGCGCCCGCCCATCAGCTGCGCGAGCGACTGCGACAGCGCGAGGCCGAGGCCGGCGCCGGAGATGCCGGAGTTCTCGCGGCCCAATCGGTTGAACGGCTGGAACAGGCGCGCGCGTTCGGAGTCGCTCAGGCCGTGGCCGGTGTCCTCGACCTCGATGCGCCACTCGTCGGCCATCGCCCGTGCGCGCAGCGTCACGCGCCCGCCCGGGCGGTTGTACTTGACGGCGTTGCTCAGCAGGTTGGTCAGCACCTGGCGCAGGCGCGTCGGGTCGGCGCGCACGATGGCAGTCGGCTCGGTGAGCGGCGCGCCGGCGTCCGGATCCTCGCAGTGCACGCCCACGCCGGCGGCGTCGGCCTGAGGGCGGCACCAGGCCGCGCACGATTCCAGCAGGGGCGCCAGCTGCACGTTCTGAAGGTGGATCGGCAGGTGCGCGGCCTCGGCCAGCGACAGGTCCAGCAGGTCGCCGATCATCGCCAGCAGGTGGTCGCCGGCTTCATGGATCATGCGCACCTGCTGGCGCTGCAGCGGCATGCGGGCGAGCGCCGGGTCGGTGCCCAGCAGCTGCGCGAAGCCCAGCACCGCGTTCAGCGGCGTGCGCAGCTCGTGGCTGATGCGCGAGAGGAACAGGGTCTTGGCGCTGTTGGCCGCCTCGGCGGCGAGGCGGTCGCGCTGCGCCTGCTCGAGTTCGCGCAGCAGCGTCGCGTCGGTCTGGGTGCCGAACATGCGGCGCGGCCGGCCCCCGCGGTCCCACTCGACGATGCGGCCGCGTTCCTCGATCCAGCGCCACTGGCCGTCGCCGGCGCGGGCGCGGTAGACGACGCGGTACATCGGCACCTCGCCGCGCACGTGGGCGCCGAAGGCCTTGTCGATCAGCGCCTTGTCGTCGGG
>JASLEM010000014.1 GCA_030151165.1 Burkholderiaceae bacterium | reverse complement strand
CTCTTGCCGCCGTACGGGAACGGGATCGCGACGCCCGGGATGTTGATCAGCGCGGGGCGCAGCGTGTTGACCGCGGAGTCGAAGATCGCCTGCTCGGGCAGCGTCGGGCTCGACAGGCCCAGCTGGATCACCGGGATGCTCGAGGCCGAGTACTTGATGATCAGCGGCGGCGTGATCCCCGGCGGCAGCTGGCGCAGCTGCGCCTGCTCGATGGCCGTGACCTGCGCGATCGCGGTCTGGATGTTGGCCGTCGGCTGGAAGAAGATCTTGATGACGGCGATGCCGGCGAGCGTCTGCGACTCGATGTGCTCGATGTCGGACACCGTCGTCGTCAGACTGCGCTCGTTCTGCGACGTGATGCGCTGGCCCATCTCCTGGGCCGACATGCCGGTGTAGTTCCAGACGATCGAGATGACCGGGATGTTGATCTCGGGCAGGATGTCCGTCGGCATCTTGAGCAACGCGAACGGCGTCGCGAGCACGATCAGCATCGCCATGACGATGAAGGTGTAGGGCCGGCGCAGCGCGAGCTGGATCATGGACATGGGTGGGCGGTCTCGGCTAGGACTGGGAACCTGGAGCGGTTCAGACAACTCGACATCATAGTAAGTTGCGGTTAACAAATGTGAAGGTACCCTCGCATATCCTCGCTCCAGGGTCGGATGCCACTTTTGCGGGCAAGGGCTGTCCCGGAGCTGACATCGCGACCGCCGCAGGCTACGCTCCGCGTCCATGACCGCCGATGACAGCGACGCCCGCACCGATGCCCGCATCGACGCCTTCCTCGCGAAGTACACGCCCGAGATCGAGGCCCGCCTGCGCGCCGCCCGCGCGCGGCTGCGTTCGTTCTTCCCTCGCGGCCACGAGCTCGTCTTCGACAACACCAACGCGCTCGTCTTCGGCATCAGCCCGTCGACCTCGTCGCGCGAGTCCTTCCTCTCGATCGCCGGCTACCCGCGCTGGGTCACGCTGTTCTTCCTCGAGGGCGCGTCGCTCGACGACCCGGCCGGCCTGCTGGAAGGCGAGGGCAAGCAGATCCGCGGCTTGCGCGTGCACGGCCCCGAGACCTTCGACGAGCCCGCCGTGCGGGCGCTGATCGCGCAGGCCACCGTCCCATGGGCCGAGGCCCTGAACGCGGCGCCGGCGTTGTCGACGACGATCAAGATGGTCGCGGAGAAGCAGCGGCCGCGACGGCCTGCGGAGCCGAAGGCGAAGGCCGGTATCAAGGCCAAGCCATCGGCGACGCGGGCCGCCTGAATCGCGCGCCGGGGACTCGCCCGTCTCCTTGCGCTTCATGGCGAATCCTCTGTTGAGCGGGCCAAGCGATGCCGCTGTTTCGGCGACCGGGCGGGAAAGCCCTCTCCCTAAGCTGAAGTTTTCATACGTGGTGGGGTATCGGGAGAATGCATGGCGCGGTTTGGCGGCGCATTCCTATTTCCCATTCGTCGGAGAAATGATCATGGCTACGGTGCAGGAGATCCAGCGGGATCTGCAGGGGTTGTACCCGCAGGTCTTCGGTGCGTCCGCGAAGCGGGAAGACCGGGAGATGCTGCAGAGTTGTTCGACGGTCGCATCCTTCCTGACTTCGCCCCGGGCTTCGGAAATGCTCGTCGAAATCAACCGAAAGATGTGCATGCGGTCGGGCGCTGACGTTGAAGCGACTAAGGGCTACTACGGCGGTCTCTACAGCGCCTACCTGCGCAAGGTGGCAGTCAAGAATGCCGTCGACGCGAAGAAAGAGCCTCGACATGTGTTGAGCGCGGTCATGGCCAGCGAGGAAACGCTGGCGGGATTCGGCCAGATAAAGGGCAACGAAAACACCGAAACGCTGCTGGCGTTTTCCAAGGACTCCGATGCGTTCCGCAGGCGCATCTCGCTCGGCCGGACCATGAAGGATCCCAGCGTCGGCGGGATGCACGGTGAACATACACACCGCCTCCAGTGGACCATGATCTCGTTGGCGAAAATCGTCGACAACCCTGCCGCGCTCTACAAGTTCATCGGCACGGTTCCCTTTGAAAAGGATCCGAAGCGCGGACTCTGGGATTCGATCTGCGACAGGGACAACGGCAAGAATTTCTCCGGGGATGTGAATTTCCAATCCACGGAGAAGACGGATTTCAGGTGCCCGGAGACCTTGATCGAATACATCGTCGACGTGAACAACGGGAAACAGTTCGAACTGCTGCACATTTATGTTCGCGCGAGGCTGGAAAAGAGACGGTATCAGGCGAACAAGGCCGTGGGCCAACAGTTTGACAAGAAGGCCTATGCAAGCCAGAAGATCTTCGGCAAGCCGGCGTACGAACTGGATGACAAGCAGCGTCTCGCGCTGGCAGAAGTCCTTGCCAGGGACGTCATCACCCCGGAGGACTTGGCCTCCGCCGACCGTTAGTGCCGCGAGATCGGGGGCGTGGCATCCACCGTTGAAACCGCGCCGAAGCACGTGCGCACCGCCCTGAAGCTTCCGCCCGCGCGTCACGCGCGCGCGGGACGATGCGTCATTCGAGATGCTCGCCGAACGCCGCGACGAACTCGCCCGCGAACGCCGGCGACGCCGTCAGCGTCAACGTCACCGCATGCCATCCACCGGGCTCGACACTCACCTGCAGGTCGTGATCCCAATCCATCCCGTCGTCCGCCGTGCCGTGCGTGTGCGGGAACGCCTGCCACGCCCAGTCCATCACCTGCCGCACCTCCGCCATCACGGCGTCGTGCTGCGCCGCGCCCGTCGACGCGAGCGCCTCGATGGTGGTGATGCCGTCGTCGTTGTCGCTGAGGTCGAAGGAGAGGTAGTGCATGGAGGCGTGGTGGGGAGCGGCGACGGTGGGATTGTCGCGCCTCGCATAGCGAACCTCTGAAGTCGGCCAATTGCAGTTTGCGGCGAATGTCGGCTCTCGCGGAGCCAATGCGCAAGCACTCGACAACAGTTGTATGGGCCTAGTTTCGCTCGATCGTCATCAGCGTGCCGTCGTGCGTCGTGCCTTCCAGTCGTTGCGCAGTCACCCAGTGCAATGAAAGTTTGAAATCTGGGCATCCAGGGAGCTTTTCGGACTCCCTGACTCGCACCGTCAATGCAGCGTCCCCCTCACTGGGTTCAACCTTCAGCGGAAACGCCGTCCCGATGCAGGGGTTGTTTATCGTCTCGAGGTTCTTGAGCGCGAAGATCTTGAAAGTTCCAGACGCCCCGTTCAGCACCATTTCACCGTCGCGCGTACGCGGAGCCTGCGGCTTTAGCATGCGCAAGCGCCAAACGCCATCAAACGATGGTGAATCTTGAGCCTGGATGCTGGCAGCCGCAATAGGCAGGATCAAGACCGGTAGAAATGCCATTTTCCTCATGCAAGCCTCCCTGGAACTGAAGCCTTGTAGGGCGGGTTAGCCGCAGGCGTAACCCGCCACGTTGGCTTGTCGGTGATGTTGGCGTGCGGCGGTTACGCCTGCGGCTAACCGCCCTACGACCGCTGCTTTGCTGCGAGCAATCGGCATCACCGATGTCGGCAACGGGTCTAGAGCTGAGCCGCTGCCGATATTTTCCTTTCACCCGGCGAGCCCATGAAACCGCGCACCCGGGCGACCCGTGATCGCCCGCCGCGCCGCCCCTCACGGCTCGAACAGATTCGCGCAATGCCCCGCCTTCGCCGGCGCCTGCGCAATGACGCCCCCCTTCGCCACGCACTGGCTCGGCGGCAGCGGGGCGCGCGCCTCGACGTGGGCGACGAGCAGGTCGAACGCCGCTTGCGCGTGCGGCTCGATGAGCGCGAGTTGGGGGAAGGTGTCCTGGTAGGACTCGATGTGGTTGCCGTTCTGGATCTCGTAGAGGCGGTACGGGGTGTCGCGGTCGCGGTCGCGGCCGTCGTGGTCTTGTGACGGGCCTTGCGCGGCGGCGACCTTGCGGGCGTAGGCGCGGGCGTGGTGGTCGATGGGCAGCAGGCCGTCCATCGTGCCGGCGACGGTGACGAGCGGGCGCTGGATCCGGCCGGTGGTCGCGAAGGAGGCGACCTGCGCGCCGACGTCCGACGCCGACAGCCGCGCGACGTAGTTGTAGGTGCCGGTGCCCGCGCCGTAGGTGTCGTACGACGGGTCGAGGCGCTTCTGCCACTGGCACTGCGTCACTTCCCAGAAGCTGGCGGAGTAGTTCGACCACAGCGACGACGTCGGGCCCGCGACGATGTCGGGCGGGTAGCCGGCCGCGCGGATGTTCTTCGCGGCGGTGCTGTTGGCGTCGAGGCCCGAGGCGACGTAGTCGGGGAAGTTGAGCACGGCCGCGGGCAGGTCGGTGAGCAGGTTGGGCGCGTGGTCGTCGACGAAGGTGCCTTCCCAGTCGACGCCGCCGTCGAACACCTCGGGCGCCGACTCCATCGCGCGGCGCACCTGGTAGCCGCCGTTCGACGTTCCGACCGCGTACGTGAAGCGCGGCGGCCGGCCGTAGCGCGCGGCGGCGCCGGCGCGCGCGAGCACGCCGGCCTTGACCATGACGTCGCGCCAGCGCGAGAACTGCTGGCCCGGGCCGTTGTCGAAGAAGTTGACGAACACGGGCGACGCCGGGTTGAGGCGGCAGGCGAGCGGGTCGACGGCGGTCGACAGCGCGAGGTTGAGCACGCCCTTGTTCTGCGACGCGTAGGCGTAGCCCTTCTGCAGCACGTAGTCGCTCCACGCGAAGTCGCCGTTGAACTCGCTGCGCGTGCCGGACGCGCCCGCCACGACGAGGCGGCCGTTCCAGTCGGCCGGCAGGCGCAGGAGGAAGCGCGCCTGGCCGGTCGGGTCGGACGCGATGCGCGCCTGGATCTGGATCCCCGGCACGACCTTGATGATCGGCGGGCGCTTGGCGGCGCTCGGCGCGATGGTCGCGCGGTCGGTTTGCGGCGTGAACGCGAACGGCGGCAGGCCGGCGATCGAATCGTTCGCCGGCGTGGTGGCCGGGTTGGTGGTGGTGAGGTCGGGGCTGTCGACGCAGGTGGCGTCGGCGAGCTCGTGCCCGAGCTCCCGCAGGACGCGGTCGCACGCGGCGGAGGCGTGCGCGGTCAGGGGAACGAGGCCGGCGAGCGCGAGCGCGATCGGGCTTGCCGCGTGGCGAAACGAGGTCATGGGCGTGTCTCCGTTGTTCGTTCGAGCGCGGCAGAGACTAGCGCCGACGGCGCGGCCCCGCAATGGGGTCTTCGCGTCGACCGTGGGATCGGCTCGCGGCGGCCGGCGGCTGACGGTTCCTCAGGCGGCCTGCAGCAGCACGTCCGCCAGCTCGCCGGGCGTCGAGACCAGGTAGCGCGGCCGCTCCGCCTGCAATTCGCCCGGCGCCGCGAAGCCCCAGTGCACGCCGCACGCCTGCAGGCCGTTGCGGTGCGCGGCGGCGAGGTCGACCGCGCGGTCGCCGACCATCACGGCGTCCGCGCCGACGCGGCCCGACGCGCGCAACGCCTCGAGCTGCTGCCACTTGTGCACGCCGAGGTGCTCGGCCCCGCTCACGAACGCGAAGTGTTCCCGCAGGCCGAATCGCGTGAGGATCATCTCGGCGAAGACGGGCAGCTTGGACGTGCACAGGCCGAGCATCGCGCCGGCGTCGCGCAGCGACTGCAGCAGCGCCGGGATGCCGTCGTAGAGCGTGTTCTCGGCGTAGCCGATGTCGCGGTAGCGCTCGCGGTAGGTCGCGACGAGCGCGGCGACGCGGCCGGCGTCCGCGTCGCCGGTCAGCTCGACGAAGCTCTCGCCCGGCGGCGGCCCGATGTAGCGCGCCAGCGCGGCGAGCTCGCGCTCGGCGTGGCCGTGCGTGCGCAGCGCGTGGTTGATGGAGCGGCCGATGCCTTCGAGCGGGTCGCTGAGCGTGCCGTCGAGATCGAAGACGACGGTCGGGTGGCGCATCCGCGAGGCAGCCGCGAAGCCGGCTTCAGCCCGGCACGACGCGGCGCAGCGTCACGAAGGCGAACTTGAAGTCGTTCGGCGGCGCGGCGACGTGCGTCTCGCGCGAGACCTCGATGAAGTCGCCCCGCGTCCAGCCGGGGAAGCGGGCGTCGCCCTGGTAGTCGCGGTCGATCTCGGTCATCACCAGCTCGTCGGCGTGCGGCATCGCGAGCGCGTAGAGCTGCGCGCCGCCGATCACGTAGGCGCGCGAGGCGTGCGGGTCGTCGGCGACGGCCTCCAGCGCGTGCTCGAGGGCCTCCTCGAGGGTGTTGGCGGCGATCGCGCCGTCGGCCCGCCAGTCCTTCTGGCGCGTGACGACGATGTTGGTGCGGCCCGCGAGCGGCCGGAACTTCTCCGGGATCGACTCCCAGGTCTTGCGCCCCATGATCACCGGGTGGTTCATCGTCACGCGGCGAAAAAACTGCCTTCCTTCCGGCAGATCCCAAAGAATTTTATCGCCATTGCCAATCACCCCATTGCGAGTAACTTCGGCAATTATTGCGATTTTCATGGTTAATTAATAATCTGCAGTTATAGTATTGCGGGCAGCGACGTGCGGATGGGGTAAAAGATTTCTTCTTGCCGCCTTAATACATTAATCACACGCTTTTGCTCGCATTCTGAGCATCCACCGCTACTTCGCTTTGCATATTTAAAAAAGCGAAAGTAAAACGACACTGGTGCCGGGTCAAATTTAGGCCTAAGCGAATCGAGTGCTCTATACCGGCGGCTAATATGACAAAGTTTCCAGCCTGTTGGGCGAATTTTCGGGAAAAAAGTATCGCCATAAAACTCTTCCTCAAAGAGGGTTGATTGGTTTACATTATATGGCTCGATTTGAGTCAAAAACAATTCATCGGCAACCGTCGCCATCTGATTGTAAATCGATCCACCCCCAATGACGAACAATCGCTCCCTCTTGGAGTGAGCGCGAGAAATATCAATTGCCTCATCTATATCTCTCGCGACAAATACATTTTTAATGTCATAGTTTTTTGATTTTGTAAGAACAACATTAATTCGCCGAGGAAGTGGCCTACATCCAAGTGATTCGAATGTATTTCGTCCCATTACAACTACATGGCCTGACGTTGTCCTTCTAAAGAATTGCATGTCTCGCGGCATTTTCCATGGTAGCGAATCTGCATGTCCAATCGAACGATTGGGGGCGAGCGCTGCGATGAGCGATATTCTGAATTCCATGGGCGCCAGTTCTAAAATATTGTTATACAGCTACAGGCGCTTTAATTGCCGAATGGTGCTGGTAGCCGACGACCTCGAAGTCGTCGAACTCGTAGTCGAGGATGGATGCCGGCGTGCGCCTGATGTTCAGCGTCGGGTACGCGAACGGCGTGCGCGCGAGCTGCGCGTCGACCTGCGCTTCGTGGTTGGCGTAGATGTGGCAGTCGCCGCCCGTCCAGATGAAGTCGCCGACGTCGAGGTCGCACTGCTGCGCGAGCATGTGGGTCAGCAGGGCGTAGCTGGCGATGTTGAAGGGCACGCCGAGGAAGATGTCCGCGCTGCGCTGGTAGAGCTGGCACGACAGCTTGCCGCGGCCGCCGGGCGTCTCGGGCGGGGCGACGTAGAACTGGAAGAAGGCGTGGCACGGCATCAGCGCCATCTTCGACAGGTCGGCCACGTTCCAGGCGCTGACGATGATGCGCCGCGAGTCCGGGTTGGTCTTGAGCTGCCTGACGACCTCGGCGATCTGGTCGATGTGGCCGCCGTCCGGCGTCGGCCACGAGCGCCATTGCACGCCGTAGACCGGGCCCAGGTCGCCGTCTTCGCGCGCCCATTCGTCCCAGATCGTGCAGCCGCGCTCCTGCAGCCATTGCACGTTCGAGTCGCCGCGCAGGAACCACAGCAGCTCGAGGATGATGGACTTCAGGTGCACCTTCTTGGTCGTCACCAGCGGGAAGCCCTCGGCGAGGTCGAAGCGCATCTGGTGGCCGAAGACGCTGGTCGTGCCCGTGCCGGTGCGGTCCGCCTTGAAGCGGCCCTGGTCGCGCACCAGGCGCATGAAATCTTCGTATTGCGAACGGACGGGACGGGTCATCCGCCGATTTTAACGGGCGTCGGGCGAGCCGTGTGGCGTCGCCCGCGCCCGCGTCGGCGGAACCCGGGCGCGGGCCGGGGATCGCGCCGTGGCGATGCGGGCCGCGACGCGGCGCGCGGGGTTTGTCCTGCCGCCCGCGGGGCCTTATGCTCGCGCCTCGATCACGCCATCGGGAGTTCCCATGCAGGCCACCGCCTCCGGCACCTTCAAGGTCACGATGACGCCGCGCGAGGCGGGCGACAGCCCCGCCGAGCTCGGCCGCTTCCTGCTCGCCAAGACCTTCGAGGGCGGCATCGACGGCACCGGTGCGGGCGAGATGCTCTCCGCCGGCAACCCGGCCGGCGGGTCGGCGGGCTACGTCGCGCTCGAGTGGGTGACGGGCCGCATCGGCGACCGCGCGGGCCGGTTCGCGCTGCAGCACACGGGCACGATGGATCGCGGCACGCAAAGCCTCGCGATCACGGTGGTGCCGGGCAGCGGGTCGGGTGCGCTGGCGGGGATCTCGGGCCGGCTGGAGCTGGCCATCGCCGACGGCGTGCATCGCTACACGCTGCACTACCAGTTGCCGGACTGACGCTCGCCGGATCGAGCCTGGCGCGCGCGGGATCGCCCGCGCGCGCGAGATCGCCGGCCATCGACGGCCATCCACGGCCATCGGCGGCGCGTGCGTCGATGTCGTTCGAGGCGAGGTCGGGTCAAGCATTTTTTTGTACGTTCCTTGAGCACCTCAAGGTTCGCACAAGCGCCGGGATCTCCCGTGCGCGGAATGGCCGATTAACGCCCCGTTTGCCGCGCCGGGCCGCGCCGAGCGAGGATCAGTGCGCGCCGCCCAGGTAGGCCGCCTTCACGGCCGGGTCGTTCTTCAGCTTCTCGGCCGGGCCGTGCACCGCGATGCGGCCGTTCTCCAGCACGTAGCCGTAGTCGGACACGTTCAGCGCCGCGGCGGCGAACTGCTCGACCAGCAGCATCGTCACGCCTTCCGCGCGCAGCCGCGAGATGATGCGGAAGACCTCGTCGACCAGGATCGGCGCGAGGCCCATCGACGGCTCGTCGAGCAGCACGACCTCGGGGTTCATCATCATCGCGCGCGCCATCGCGAGCATCTGCTGCTCGCCGCCGGACAGCGTGCCCGCGAGCTGCTGCCGGCGCTCCTTCAGGCGCGGGAAGTACTCCATCGCGCGCTCGACGTCGGCGGTGATGTCGCCCTTCCGGCGCGAGCCGGTGAAGCGGGGGAACGCGCCGAGCAGCAGGTTGTCGTCGACCGTCATCGTCGCGAACACGCGCCGGCCTTCGGGCGAGTGCGCGAGGCCGAGGCGGGCGATGCGGTGCGACTCGCGGCCGGTGATGTCGGTGTCGCCGAGCAGCACCTTGCCTTCGCGCGGCGCAATCATCCCGGAGATCGCGCGCATCGTCGTCGTCTTGCCGGCGCCGTTGCTGCCGATGAGGGTGACGACCTGGCCCTTGGGGACTTCGAGCGAGATGCCGTGCAGCACCTCGATCTTGCCGTAGCCGGCGTGGAGATTGGTGATCGAGAGCATGGGGTTCGCGCCTGTCAATGGGCGGAGGCCGACGCGTCGACCTCGCCGCCGAGGTAGGCCTTGACGACCTGCGGATTGGCCTGCACCGCCGCCGGGTTGCCTTCGGCGATCTTCTGGCCGAAGTCGAGCACGGTGACGACGTCGCACACCGCCATCACGACGTCCATGTGGTGCTCGATCAGGATCAGCGTGATGCCGTGCTCGCGCACCTTGCGGATGATCGCGACGAGATCCTTGATGTCCGGCGCGGTGAGGCCGGCGGCGGGCTCGTCGAGCAGCAGCAGCTCGGGGTTCAGCGCCAGCGCGCGCGCGATCTCGAGCAGGCGCTGCTTGCCATAGGGCAGGTTGCGCGCTTCCTCGCCGGCGAGCGACTCGAGGCCGACGAACTTCAGCAGCGCGTAGGCGCGCGCGGTGGCGGTGCGCTCCTCGCGCAGGAAGCGCGGCAGGTGCAGCGCGACCTCGACGAGGTTGCTGCGGTACGTGTGGTGCAGCCCGACCAGCACGTTCTGCAGCGCCGTCATCTCGCCGAACAGCTGCACGTTCTGGAACGTGCGCGCGATGCCCGACAGCGCGATGCGCGCCGACGTCCTGCCGACGATCGACTCGCCCTTGAACGCGATCTGGCCGTCGGTCGGCACGTAGATGCCGGTGAGCACGTTCATCATCGTGCTCTTGCCCGAGCCGTTCGGGCCGATCAGGCCGTGGATGGTGCCACGCGTCACGTTGAGGCTGACGTCGTTCAGCGCCTTCAGGCCGCCGAACTGCATCAGCACGCGCGAGGCCGCGACGAGGTCCTGCGAGGCCGGCGTGGCCGCGGCGGCGGTCGACGTCGACACCGCACTCGGCGGCGCCGGCAGGCGCGCGGCGGCGTCGGCGTCGGTGCGGCCGTGGCCGTGCCAGCCGAAGACCTGGCGCGCGAAGCCGACGATGCCGTCCTGCAGGTAGTAGACGACCAGCAGCGTGATCAGGCCGAAGATCGCGAGGCGCCAGTCGGTCATCGAGGTCAGCACGAACGACAGCGCGGCCAGCACGATGGTGCCGGCGACCGGCACGGCGACGCGCTGCGGCGTCGAGCGGCCCTTCGCGACGAACACCACCGCGCCGACCAGGACGAGCGCGGCGAAGGTCACCGACACGTAGCGGAACAGCACGATGTCGTCCAGCAGCTTGGGCAGCATCACGATGATCGCGGCGCCGAGCAGCGCGCCCGAGCGCGTCTTGCGCCCGCCCATGATGATGGCCAGCAGGAACAGCACCGTCAGCTCGAAGTTGTAGGTGTTGGGCGAGATGTACTGCTCGGAGTACGTGTACAGCGAGCCCGCGAGGCCGGCGAGCCCCGCGCTGACGACGAACGCGTAGACCTTGTAGCGGTAGACCGAGACGCCCATGCAGTCGGACGCCACCGGGCTGCCGCGCAGCGCCTCGAACGCGCGCCCGAGGTGCGAGCGCAGGATGCGGTGCACGACCAGCAGCGCCGCGACGAGCAGGAACGCGACGACCCAGAAGTACTCGCGCTCGGTGAGGTGGTGGCCCAGCACCGTCGGCTTGGTGAGCGTGATGCCCATCGGTCCGTTGGTGAGGAAGTCCATCTCGTTGATCAGGATCTGGATGATCGTGCCGAACGCGAGCGTCACCATCGCGAGGTACGGCCCCGTCACGCGCAGCGCCGGCAGCGCGAGCACCGCGCCGAACAGCGCCGTGACGGCGATCGCGATGAGGGGGATCAGCACGAACGGCGTGTTCGGGAAATTCGTGATGACGACGCCGGCCGCGTACGCGCCGATGCCGAACAGGCCGGCGTGGCCCAGCGACACCTGCCCCGTGTAGCCGACGACGATGTCCAGCCCGAACAGCAGGATCGCGTAGATCGAGATGGTCTCGACGAGGTGGATGTAGTACGGGTTGTCGACGAGGACGGGGAACAGCGCGAGCAGCGCGAGGCCGATGGCGGCGAGAAGGAGAGGGCGGGATTTCATCATCGCTGTGCGCTCACACCTTCTTGATGGCCGTCTTGCCGAACAGCCCCGCGGGCTTCACCGCGAGCACGATCAGCAGCAGCACGAGGCCGGGGACGTCGCTGTAGCCGGTGGATACGTAGAACCCCGTGACCTTCTCCGCGATGCCGAGGATGATGCCGCCGACGATGATGCCCATGCCGCTGGTCAACCCGCCGATGATCGCCACCGCGAAGGCCTTGAGCCCCAGCTGCGCGGCCATGTTCGGGCCGGCGAGCGTCAGCGGCGCGATCAGCACGCCGGCGAGCGCCGCGCTGATCGACGACAGCGCGTACGAGAACGTGATCACGAGGCTCGTGTTGATGCCCATGAGGCGCGCGGCCTCGCGGTCGTTGAACGTCGCGACGACGGCCTTGCCCCAGATCGTCTTGCGGTTGAACAGCTCCACCGCCGCCATCATCAGCACCGCGCCGACGGCCACGAGGATCTCCATCGGCCGCACGTTGGCGCCGAGGAAGTGGAGCGGCGCCTCGGGCAGCGGCGACGGGAACGGGCGCATGTCGCGGCCCCAGATGTTCTCGGCCACGTTGCGGAAGATGATGCCGAGCGCGATCGTCGACATGATCCAGCCGAACTCGCTCTTGATGCGGATCGCGGGCCGCACGCCGATGCGCTCCACGACCGCGCCCTGGATCGCGCCGAACACGCACACGATCGGGATCATCAGCCAGTAGTTGACGCCGAGCCCGACGAGCGTGAGGCCGACGAGCGCGCCCAGCATCAGCGCCTCGCCCTGGCCGAAGTTCAGGGTGTCGGAGGTGGCGAAGGTCAGCTGGTAGCCGAACGCGATCACCGCGTAGATCATCCCCAGCGCGATGCCGCTGAAGACGAGTTGGGTCAGGATTTGCATGCGTGGCCCGGGGTGTGCTGAATCGATGGAATCGAATGAAAGACGCCGCCGGGCCTGGTCAGGGCGCGGCGGCGATCGTCTCCCGCGGGGCGCTTACTTCTTCGCGCCCACCTTGGCGGTCGTGTCCTTCACCTGCACCTGCGAGGCCTTCTTGAGGTCGTCGGCGTACGCGTAGACGACGCGGTTGCCCTTGACTTCGCCGAACACCGGGATGTTGGCGGTGATCGCCTCGTGGTCGGTCTTCGTGAACGGCTTGTTGTAGGTCGTCACGACGCCGTCGACCGGCGTCTTCAGGTCTTCCAGCGCGGCCTTGATCTTCGGGCCGTCGGTCGAGCCGGCCTGCTTGATCGCGGCGGCCAGCAGGTACACCGAGTCGTAGCCCTGCGCGGCCGAGACCGGCGAATCCATGCGCGCGTTCTTCGGGTTGAAGGTCTTCAGGTACGAGATGATGAAGGACTGGCGCTTGGGCGTCGTCGGCTCCTGCACGAAGGTCTGCGGCATGCGCGCGCCTTCGCCGCCCGGGCCGGCGTTGTCGATGTAGTTGGCCATCGAGAGCGTCCAGCTGCCGACGATCGGCACCTTCCAGCCCAGCTTGGTCATGCCGTTGGCGATCTGCGCCAGCTCGGGGCCGATGCCGTAGGTCAGCACCACGTCGGCGCCGGCTTCCTTGGCCTTGAGCAGCTGTGCCGTCATGTCGACGTCGCCGATGTTGAACTTCTCCTCGGTCACCGGCTTGACGCCCTTGGCCTCCAGCGCCTTGTCGAGATCCTTGCGACCGAGCTGGCCGTAGTTGGTCGAGTCGGCCATGATCGCGGGCTTCTTGAAGCCGCGCTTGGTGATGGCCTCGTCCACGATCATCGGCGCCTGGATGCTGTCGTTGGCGGCGTTGCGGAAGACGTAGTTCTCGGGCTGGCTGTCGAACTGGTGCGTCAGGACCGAGCCCGTCGCGACGTTGTTCATCACCGGGATCTTGGCGTCCTGGAAGAAGCGCTCGGAGGCGAGGCCGACGCCGGTGTTGATGTAGCCGACGACCGCCGCGACGTGCTCCTTGTTGATCAGCTCCTGGGCGATCTGCACGCCGCGTTCGTTCTTCGCCTCGTCGTCGCGTTCGACGAGCTCGATCTGGCGGCCGAGCACGCCGCCGGCCTTGTTGATCTCGTCGGCCGCGAGGCGCACGCCATCGCGCATGCTGACGCCCATCGACGAGGAGCCGCCGGTGAACGGGCCGTCGACGCCGATCTTGATCGGATCGGCCGCGAAGGCGGAGGACGCCGCGCAGGCGATCGCGACGGCGGTGAGTCGGGCAGTGAACTTCATGGGGTGTGTCTCCGTTGTGGGCAAACTGAGTCGTTGCCTCGCGTTGAATTCCGAGGGCATTGTGGTGCCGCCGGAATCATTTGCCACTACGTGTTCCCCGCAGACTCGTGCAAACCCCGAGAGCCAAAGGGGTGCGCAACATGCGGTGGCGGGCATGAGCCGCGCCACGCCGTAAGAACCGCGTCAGTTCGCGCGCCGGCACCCGTCCGGCGCGGCCTTGCGTTCGTGCGAACTCAGGGTTGCACATCTTCGAACACGCCGTCCCGCTCCGCGAGATGGACGACCACCGTCGCCGGCGCGAAGCGCTCGCCGTGCGCCGCCGCGAGCTCGCGCGCACGCTCGACGAAGCGCCGCGCGCCCATCGCGTTGATGAACTGCAGCGCGCCGCCGTGGAAGGGCGCGAAGCCCCAGCCGAGGATCGAGCCGACGTTCGCGTCGGCCACCGAGCGCAGCACGCCTTCCTCGACGCAGCGCGCGGCCTCGTTGGCCTGCACGAACATCAGGCGGTCGACGAGCTCCCGCTGCGACGGCTGGTTCGCGGCGACGGGGAACATCTCGGCCAGTCCCGGCCACAGGCTGCGGCCCGCGTCCGTCCAGTCGTAGAAGCCGAGGTTGGCCTTGCGGCCGATGCGGCCGATCTCGCACATCTGGCGCAACACCGCCTCGCCCGGATGTTCCGTGTAGGGCAGGCCGGCCGCGGCGAGATCCTTGCGCGTCTGGTCGGCTACGTGCAGCGCGAGCGTCAGCGAGACCTCGTCCTGCAGCGCGAGCGGCGGCATCGGCATGCCGGCCTGCAGCCCGGCGGCCTCGACGTGGCGCGGGTGCACGCCTTCCTTGAGCAGTGCGAGACCCTCCATCACGTAGGTCGCGAACACGCGGCTCGTGTAGAAGCTGCGCGAGTCGTTGACGACGATCGGCGTCTTGCCGATCTGGCGCACGAAGTCGAAGCCGCGCGCGAGCGTCGCGTCGTCGGTCTGCGCGCCGACGATGATCTCGACCAGCGGCATCCGGTCGACCGGCGAGAAGAAGTGCAGCCCGATGAACTGCGCCGGCCGCGCGCTCGCCTGCGCGAGGCTCGTGATCGGCAGCGTCGACGTGTTGGACGCGAACACCGCGTCCGACCCGATCTGCGCCTCGGCCTGGCGCGTGACCTCCGCCTTGACGGCGCGATCCTCGAACACCGCCTCGATGACGAGGTCGCAGCCGGCGAGGTCCTCGTACTGCACCGTCGGCGTGATGCGCGCGAGCACGGCGTCGCGCTGCTCGGGCGTCGTGTGGCCCTTCGCGACGGCCTTGTCCATCAGCGACTGCGCGTGCAGCCGGCCGCGGACGGCGTTGTCGGGGGAGGTGTCGAGCAGCATCACGTCGATGCCGGCCTTGGCCGCCGCGTGCGCGATGCCCGCGCCCATCATGCCGGCGCCGAGCACGCCCAGCCGCTTGACGAGCGTCGGCGCGACGCTCGCCGGCCGCGACGCGCCGCGCTCGATCGCGTTCAACTGGTACCAGAGCGTGCCGATCAGGTTGCGCGATTCCTGCGACATCGCGCAGGCCGCGAAGAAGCGCGACTCGATCTCGAGCGCCGCGTCGATGCCGACGAGGCCGCCCTCGAACACGCAGGACAGGATGTGCGTCAGCGCCGGATAGTTGCCGTAGCTCCTGGCCGACGCCATCGACGGCGCGACCGAGAACAGCTGCGCGATGGCCGGGCTGCGCGAGTCGCCGCCCGGGTGGCGAAACTTCGGCGTGTCCCACGGTTGCTTCGGCGCCGGGTTCGCGGCGATCCAGGCGCGCGCCTGGGCGAGCATGTCGTCCGGGCTGCTCGCGAGCGCGCCGACGAGGCCCGTCGACAGCGCCTGCTTCGCGCGGATGTCGCTGCCTTCGCCGATCCACTGCAGCGCCTGCTGCATGCCGACCAGCCGCGGCATGCGCTGGGTGCCGCCGCCGCCGGGCAGCAGGCCCAGCTTGACCTCGGGCAGGCCCAGCCTGGCGCGGCCGTCGTCCAGCACGATGCGGTGATGGCAGGCGAGGGCGATCTCGAGCCCGCCGCCCAGGCACTTGCCGTGGATCGCGGCGACCACCGGCTTGCCGCTCCGCTCCATGCGCCGCAGCGCCGCCTTGAAGCGCATCGACTCGTCGAACGCCTCCTGCGCGGACGCGAGCGCGCGCAGGCGGTCGACGTCGGCGCCGGCGAGGAAGTCCTTCTTGCCGGAGGTGAGCACGAGGCCCCGGATCGTCTCGTCGGTGGCGACGCGCTCGATCAGCTCGGCCAGCGGCTCGGCGAGCGCGTCGTTCAGCACGTTCATCGAACGGCCGGGAAGGTCCATCACGGCGACGGCGACGCCGTCCGCGCCGACAGTGACTTGCAGTGCGTCCGACATCTCAGATCCTCTCGATGATCGTGGCGATGCCCATGCCGCCGCCGACGCACAGCGTCGCGCAGCCGAGCGCCAGGTCGCGCCGTTCCAGTTCGTCCAGCAGCGTGCCCAGGATGATGGCGCCGGTGGCGCCGAGCGGGTGGCCGAGCGCGATCGCGCCGCCGTTGACGTTGACCCGGTCGAGCGACACGCCCAGGTCGCGCGCCGTCTTCATCGGCACCGCGGCGAAGGCCTCGTTGATCTCCCACAGGTCGATGTCGGA